>JAGBBE010000014.1 GCA_017938645.1 Clostridia bacterium | reverse complement strand
GCGGAACCGATAACGCCGGCAACGTTGGGGCCCATGGCATGCATGAGCAGGAAGTTCTTGGGGTTCGCCTTCTGGCCTTCCACCTGGCTGACGCGGGCAGCCATGGGAACGGCGGATACACCGGCAGAACCAATCAGCGGGTTGATCTTGCCGCCGGTCAGCTTGTTCATCAGCTTGGCCAGCAGCACACCGCCGGCAGTGCCGAAGCCGAACGCAACTACGCCAACGCAGACAATCAGCAAGGTCTTGGGCTGCAGGAAGGTGGCCGCAGTAGCGGTAGCGCCAACCGTGGTGCCCAGGAAGATGGTAACGATGTTCATCAGCTCGTTCTGAACCGTCTTGCACAGACGCTCCGCAACGCCGGATTCCTTAAACAGGTTACCCAGCATCAGGCAGCCAATCAGGGGAGCAGCAGAGGGCAGAAGCAGGCTTACGATGATGGTAACAGCGATGGGGAAAATGATCTTTTCCTTCTGGGAAACGGGACGGAGCTGCTCCATCACGATTTCGCGTTCCTTCTTGGTGGTCAGAGCGCGCATGATGGGCGGCTGAATCACGGGCACCAGAGCCATGTAGCTGTAGGCGGCAACCGCGATAGGTCCAAGCAGGTGGGGAGCCAGCTTGCCGGTGAGGTAGATGGCCGTGGGGCCGTCAGCGCCGCCGATGATGCCGGTGGATGCAGCCTCCTGAGGAGTGAAGCCAAAGAAGGTATAGCATACGAAGAAAGTGATGAAAATACCCAGCTGTGCAGCAGCGCCCAGAAGCAGGCTCTTGGGGTTGGCGATCAGGGGACCGAAGTCGGTCATGGCGCCAACGCCGATGAAGATCAGACAGGGATAGATGCCCAGCTTAACGCCCAGATACAGGATGTCCAGCAAACCGGGAGTAAAAGCAGCATCATGGCCAAAGTATTCCCAATGCACATGTCCGCCAGCGAAGAGTTCTTCGTGGTACATGCCGGCAAAGGGCAGGTTGGTCAGCAGCATGCCGAATGCGATGGGCATCAGCAGCAGGGGTTCGTACTTCTTTACGATCGCCAGATACAGCAGAACGCAGGCAACGGCGATCATAATCATCGACTTGGGATCCTGGAACAGACCGAACAGACCGGAATCCGTGCAAAGCTTCATCAAGCTTTCGCCGATATTAAAACTCATGCTTTAAACAGCTCGCTTTCTTGCAGTATAGAAATCCGGTAAGCTTAGCCGATCACGATCAGAGCGTCGCCGCTGTTGACGGAAGCGCCCTTGGTAGCCACGATCTGAGCCACGGTGCCGTCGCAGGGAGCCAGGATTTCATTTTCCATCTTCATGGCTTCCAGGATGAGCAGGATGTCGCCCTTCTTCACAGAAGCGCCCTGAGCAACCTTCACGTCCAGCACGGTGCCGGGCATGGGAGCGGTCACCTTTTCACCACCGGCAACAGGAGCGGCGGGAGCGGGAGCAGCGGCAGGAGCGGGAGCGGGAGCAGCCACGGGAGCGGGAGCGGCAACGGGAGCAGGAGCAGCCACAGGAGCGGCAACCACGGGAGCAACGGCCACAGGAGCAACAGCACCATTCACTTCTTCGACGGCTACGGAATAAGCAACACCATTAACAGTAATGTTGAACTGACGCATGATTATTTCCTCCTAAAATTTATTTGCGATTTTGGTTTGAAAATCAGAAACGGCTGTAGATCTGTTCTTCGCGGCCAGCACGGTTCCAGGCAGGCGCATTGTGGATGCGCTTGACGTGCTTGACAACGAACTTGGTATCGCCCATCACAACGTTCAGAGCACCGGCAATCGCGGCAACGACGTCCGGAGAGGGCGTTTCATCATAGGCGGCGAGGGCGGCGGAGATGGCAGCCATCACTTCGCCGGGAATTTCAGCATTTGCAGCAGCCTTTCCCTTTACGGGTTTGGGGTCATTTTTTTTTTTGCTTCCAGCAGAACCGGACACCTTGGACAGGATGCTGATGAAGACGATCAGAATAATCAGACCGACAAACACAGTAGCTATGCCCAGGACAGAAACGCCCAGACCAAAGAAAAGCTTATCCATCGATGTTTCCCCCTTTCAGATTACATCGGCATGTTGCCGTGCTTCTTGGGCGGATTGGAATCGCGCTTGGAGGCCAGCATCTCAACGGCAGAAATCAGCATGGCGCGGGTCATGGCAGGATCGATGATATCGTCCACCATGCCAGCCTTGGCGGCATTCACAGCACCGGCGACTTCGTCGATGTACTTCTCGGCATACTTGGCGCGGGCAGCTTCCACAGAAAGCTCCTTGTCAGCCTTCACGTCATCGGCGTACAGCACGGCAACGGCGGCTTCGGGAGTCAAAGCGGAGATCACAGCGCCGGGCCATGCGTAGGTGACGTCGGCATTGCCCTTGCCGCCCATGGCGACGTAGGCCTGACCGATGGCGTCGCCGGTAACGACGGCCAGCTTGGCGGTGGTAGCCTCGGCGTAAGCGTACAGCAGCTGAGCCTGAGCCTTGAACAGCCAGCCCTGACCTTCGATGCTGTTGACTTCAACGCCGCAGGTATTCAGCAGGCTCACAACCGGGATGCCGAAGCAGTCAGCCAGACGAACAAAGCGGGCAGCCTTCTGCAGGCAGGCGGCGCAGAGCTTGCCGGTGGCAGCCACGATGGCAACCGCGCGGCCTCCCATGCGGCACAGCACAGTCTTGACGGACTTGCCATAGGCTTCGTAGAGTTCGATCACGGAGCCATTGTCGGCGATGGCCTTGACCAGCTCGTCCGCATTGGCAGGATCGATCGCGGGCAGCAGACGGTTCATGTCGTCCGTGTCGACGATTTCGCTGTCTTCCAGGTTGCTGGAGGGCAGCAGGTCGAGGATCTTCTTGGCCTTTTCGAGGGCTTCTTCCTCGGTTTCGGCAGTCAGCGCGCAAGCGCCCTGCTCAGCGGCAACCTTGGCGCCGCCGAATTCTTCAGCCTTCACAGCCTTGCCGTTCATAGCGGCCATGACCTGAGGACCGAAGACCATGACCTGACCGACCTTTTCGGCCACGATGGACACGTCGGCCAGCTGGGTGATCAGAGCCGCGCCGCCGATGGCCGGGCCCAGCACCACAGACACGATGGGGCACACGCCGCTCATGCGGGCAAGCTTGTTGTAGATCTCGCTGTAAGCGCTCATGGCAGCGGCGCCTTCATCGATGCGCACGCCGGCGCTGTCCATGAGGGCAACGACGGGAGCGCCCGTCTTAAGAGCCATGTCCAGGAGCTTGACGATCTTGGCAGCCTGAGCCTTGCCCATCGCGCCGCCGCGCACAGTGAAATCCTGAGCGAAGATGTAGACCGGACGCTGATCGATGGTCGCGTAGCCAGTGATGACGCCCGCGCCCTCCTCGTTCTGGCTAACCAGCGCGAACAGCTCCACGAAGCTGCCGGCGTCCGCAAGCTTTTCAACGCGCTCGCGAGCGGTCAGCTTGCCAGCATCGCGCTGTTCCTTGAGGCGCTTTTCGCTGCCAGCGAGAATGGTCTCGCGGAGCTTAAGCACCTTTTGAAGGTCTTGTGAGTTGTGCATTTCCGTTCTCCCTTCCATGCGATAATGGTCAATGGTTGAGGGCAAATGAACGAAAGTCCAACTTGCTCCCCATTCCTTTGATTCGTCTTTCCCTACCTGTATTCCTGCCATTTTGATAAATTTTTCTCAAATTTAGCAGAGAATTTTTGAACCCATTTTCTTCCTCGTTACAATTGTGACATTCTGACGGATTTTGATCCCTCAAACGCCAAATCGGACGTTTACTCCAGATTGTATTCAGGATAGATACCACCAAAGCGTTCTTCAAGCAGATCATTCCGGATGTGGATGGTGGACAGTACCAGTCCATCCTTCATGCGAAGTTCATACACAGGCGTGTAGTTGTCAAAGCGCTCCGGCTGGGCGGTGTCAGCGCCGTCGATATAGTAGTCAACTTCGCCCAAGCCGCCGTAAAGAACGGAGAAACGGTTCGCTTCCTCCTCGGGCAGGAAATCAAAAACGGAGATGCCGATCATACCGTCGGAAGACAGCGAAATCCGCTTGGTGTCATCGTTGCGAAGAATAACCTGAAGCTGCTCGTATCCGCTTTCATACCAGTAATCCCTGTCCACCAGTTCAGCGGACTGTCTGCCGATGGGATTGAAGTAGACTTTCTCATACGGATGGTTATAAGCTGTCCATCCCACCTGCGCAAGAAGCATCAGACAAACTGCTGCTGCAAGCATCCGATGCACTGTTTTTTTCCGGGACACATACTGCCAAAGCCCTCGCAGTCCGAACAGCGCCAGCACTACCAGCGGCGGGAACACATAATACGCATGACGCCAGCTGTTATAGAGCGTAACCTCCTTGAAAACGGGCGTTACCAGCGGGATGGCCGCAACCGCGAGGCATAGCACAAAGTAGCGGTGTTCACCCGTGAGCCATAGCTGAATCTTCTGCTTTTCTGCCAGCGCTTTTCCTGCATCAAAAATTCCGACTGCCATAAGCGCCAGATACCACAGCGGTGTAGAAAGCAGAATCCATCCAAACAGATAATACCAGGGAAGCTGGCTTCCCGGATAAACCTTACCCAGGAACAGAACCGTTCCGCCCCATGTGGAATAATTGGAGAAGGTTTTGAATACCCCGATCAGATAGGCAAACGGATTTTCCCACGATGCGGGCGTAATCAGGAAATAGAACGCAAAAACCAGTACAAGATGAATGACATAGCGGGGCAGCTTCTTTGCAAGCCATTCCCCCATCTCTCCTTTTGCACTTCCGTCCAGAAGCCAGTCGCGCAGCACACGGTAGCCGAACAGAAGCGCCGGAAACTGAAAGCCGATAAAGCGCGTGTTTGCACACAGCGCGCTCAAAAACGCACCAATTACCTCATACCGCCATTTTCCTTCATGCTCCAGACACAGCGCAACGCCCATGAGGCTTGCGCAGCATGATGCTGCAAACACCAGATCCTTGATATTGGTAAACTGCTCCCCCCAGAACCGCGGATACAGCGCTACCATCAGCATGCCCAGCAGAGCAAGCCAGCTGTTTTTGAAAACCTGTCTGCAGAAGAGGTAGAAGCACATCCAACCGGCCACGCAAAGTCCGAAGGTATACAGATGCCTGATCAAAAACGCATCGCGCAGAGGCATGGTGAAGCCGGTCAGGTGTTCGACCGCAACCATCGGCAGCTGCAGAGCAGAACCGTAATACCGGTCGTGATAGTCATTCAGATCAATATCGAACTCCCGAATTTCCTCGCCAGTGAGTTTTTCATATGCATACTGATAGTTGACAAACGCTGTTTTGCGTTCCACATCTTCATCCACCGTGATGCCATAATCCTGATAGGTATATCTTCCAACAATCATCATCGCGATCACAGCGAGCCAGAAACAAATCCGCGCCCAGCGATCTGCTGTCTTGCGCATGGTACATTCCTCCATATAGATAAGAGAAAATGCCGCGGTACGCAGCATTTACTCAATGAATTCATCAATTTTTGCGCAGGCTTCCCCCATGGGATCGGCTGTCATGTCCAGCCAGTGAATGGAGGTATCCCTGCGGAACCAGATCATCTGCCGCTTGGCAAACTGCTTGATAGCAGTTGCAAGCAGCTCCTTCATCTCCTCCAGAGAACTGTACTCACCCTTGAGGTACTGGGTGATGAACCTGTATTCCAGACCGAGCTTGAGCATAAAAGTTTCACTCACGCCAGAGTCCAGCAGATTTTTCACTTCGTCAATCATGCCTTCCTCCAGCCTGCGGTCAAGACGCTCGTCGATGCGCTGCCTGAGCACAGGACGGTCCCACGTCACGCCAAGGCGCAGCGTCTCGTACCGTGCTTCCTTGGATGGAACCACATCGTCGCCGTCATGGATTTTTTCAAGCATGCGCATTACGCGGTTGCGGTTTCGGGGATCAACGTCGGTATTCGGAATTTTTTCAAGCAGCATACGGTAGAGCTGTTCGGTAGTGAGCTTTTCAAGTTCGTCGCGATAAGCCAGATCAGGCATGCGGTTGCTCATCACGTAGCCGTCGGCCACAGATGCGACATACAGGCCCGTGCCGCCCACCAGAAAAGGCAGCTTGCCGCGGGCGATGATATCGTCAATCGCCTTATAGGCCTGCTTCTGAAAATCCGCCATGGAATAGAAATCGCCCGGCTCTGCCACATCAATCAGATGATGAGGCACGCCCTGCATTTCTTCCTGCGTCACCTTGCCGCTGCCCAGATCGAGCCCGCGGAATACCTGACGGGAGTCAGCGGAAACAACTTCTCCGCCGTAGTATTTGGCGAGCTGAATACCCAATCCGCTTTTGCCGGAGGCATTGGTTCCCGCGATCACGATCAGTTTGGGCAGCATATTACGTTCCTCTTTCTCACTTGGTTTTCTGATAGGCAATGCGCGGCGTGCCGTCATCCACATAGATGATTCCGCAGCGTTCGAAGCCGTTTCTTGTCAATCCATTCTGCATAGGCAGATTCAGTTCGTGCGTATCAGCGCGCAGATTGCCGGTTTGACCAAACGCCCAGCGCACAATTACGTCTGTCATGCCGCACTTTTCACCGCTGGATGCGATACGGTGCAGCGTACCGTAGGGACGGTCATCCTTCCACGCGCCTTCAATGACGGCATAGGTCGGATCATCGCCCAAAGCCAGCACAAAAGAGGCATAAAGATGGCTGTTTTCTTCGCATACATACAGCTGACCGACAGCAATGTCTTCTTCCAGCATACTGCGGGTCGGATATCCGCCCCACCACTGGCCGGGATTGCCATGATCAGCCATAAACTTGCGTGCTCCGGCATAGATCTCCATCAGCCTGTCCAGATCCTGTATATTTGCGCGTCTGATCTGCATGCTGTCAGCCCTCCGAAATACCAAACAGGCGGCATGTGTTCTCAGCTGCAATCTGCGCAAATGCTTCAGCATCCATCCCGCGCAGATCGGCAACAGTCTGCGCAACATACTGTACAAATGCGGGTTCATTCCGTCTGCCGCGCATAGGTACAGGCGCGAGGTACGGACTGTCGGTCTCCACCAGAATTCGGTCAAGCGGCACATACTTCGCAGCATCCAGCAGCTTGTTGGCATTTTTGAAGGTAATCGGACCGGCAAAGGAAATATAGAAACCCATATCCAGGTATTCGCGCGCACTTTCCACGCTTCCGCAGTAGCAGTGCACAACGCCGGAGGGCAGTTCGCTGCGATGCGCACGCAGAATGGACAGCACATCTCCATGCGCATCGCGCACATGGAACACGGCAGGCAGATTCAGTTCATGCGCAAGCAGCAGCTGCTTGACAAAAACCTCCTGCTGTACATCGCGCGGAGAATGGTCGTAATAGTAATCCAGACCTATTTCGCCCACGCCGACGATTCTGTCTTCCTTCACCCACTCGCGGATGCGGTCATAACAATCATCCGTCCACGTCTTTGCATCATGCGGATGAATGCCCACCACGCCAAAGACATTGGGATGCTCTTTGGTCAATGCAACGATCTGCTGACTGGTTTCCATATCGCTGCCTGCGAGGATGCAGCGGCGAACCCCTGCATCCTCCATGCGGGCCATAACTTCCGGAAGGTCGCTTTCAAAGCGGCCGTTTTCCAGATGACAGTGCGAATCAAAAAGGTTCATCGAATGTACGCTCCATCCTCCATGCCGGGTTCGACGGTACAGAGCTTGAGCACCTTGTCCTCGGCGTCAGAGGCGCACAGAATCATGCCCTCGCTGGGGATGCCGCGCAGCTTGGCGGGCTTGAGGTTGCTGACAAGCACAACCTGCTTGCCGACCATTTCTTCGGGGGTATAGAACTTGGCGATGCCGCTGACAACACTGCGAACAGGTTCGTCGTCCGTGAGCTTGACGGAGAAGTGAAGCAGCTTGTCGCTTCCCTTGACCTTTTCAGCAGTCAGGATGCGGGCGACACGGAGCTGGATCTTGTCAAACATGTCGATGGAGATGATGCCTTCGGGCAGTTCCTCAGGCTTTTCTTCCTTCTTCTGTTCCTTTTTCTTCTCCTGCTTCTTTTCCTTCTTGGCTTCGGGCTGCTTGTCCTCGGCGGGATTCAGCGCCTCGAGTTCCTTCTTGATGTCAATGCGCGGGAAGAGCGCTTCGCCCTTCTGCACCTTGGTACCGGCGGGCAGCTTGCCGTACTCAGCCAGAGACTCCCATGTTTTGAGGGATTCATCGGTGACGCCCAGCTGCGCGAAGATACGCTCCGGCGTGGTGGGCATGAAGGGATAGATGAGCACGGCCACAAAGCGCACGCACTCGGCCAGGGTCAGCATCACATTGGCCAGACGGTCCTTCTTGCTCTCGTCCTTACCAAGCACCCAGGGCTGGGTGAGGTCGATGTATTTGTTGCACTCGCCAATGACCTTCCAGATCTCGGCCAAAGCCTGGCTGTACTGCAGCTTGTCCATCTGCGCCTCAACAAGGCCGGGAAGAGCCTTGCAATGCTCATGCAGAGGAGCATCCACCGCTTCGTCCACTGCGTCGGTCCATGCAGGCAGCTCGCCGCCAAAGTACTTTTCGATCATGGCCACAGTACGGGAAACCAGGTTGCCCAGGTCGTTGGCCAGATCGGCATTCATGCGGGTCAGGAAGGCTTCGTTGGTGTAGTTGCCGTCCGCACCGAAGGGCATTTCACGCAGCAGATAATAGCGCAGCGCATCGCAGCCATAGCGGGCAACGATGGGCTGGGCATACTGCACATTGCCCTTGGACTTGCTCATCTTGTCGTTGCCAAACAGCAGCCAGCCGTGGGCAAACACCTGCTTGGGCAGGGGCAGACCCAGCGCGTGCAGCATGATGGGCCAGTAAATGGTATGGAAACGGACGAT
>JAGBBE010000129.1 GCA_017938645.1 Clostridia bacterium | reverse complement strand
GTCCATTTGAGCGACATAATCCGAACGTTTCACCAAAACAGAGTTGACAAATGTTCGGTATAAAAAACGAACAAAAAAGAAATCCGGACGAATATTCGTCCGGATTTTGGTGCGGGAAACAGGACTTGAACCTGCATGAAGTTGCCCTCACTAGAACCTGAATCTAGCGCGTCTGCCAATTCCGCCATTCCCGCGAAAAAGTTGGTGGGCAGGGATGGATTCGAACCATCGAAGTCTGTGACGGCAGATTTACAGTCTGCTCCCTTTGGCCACTCGGGAACCTACCCACATTCAATTTTGTGCTCCGTTCGGAACGAGATATATTATATCCTATACTGATCGTTTTGTCAACCACTTTTATGAATATTTTTAAAAGCGTCAGTCTCACGACTGACGCTGTGGTTCAAAAACTATCCGGCTCAGAAATGTGGAATGGCAACGGAAACCAGTTATTATCCAGTTCTTTTCTCTTCTGGCGCGATGTATACGGATTGTAGTCGAACATGATCTGATGTGCCTGTCGATCGGTCAACACTACATCCGCTTTCTCGCCACACTCATTCACATCTATACCACCGTTTTGCTCAATTTCAATTCTGTATACGCCCATCCCCTCCCACGAGATAATACGGACGCCAGGTTGAAGCGCGACATATGTGTTCTTCAACTCTAAATATGCCTTGATCACATTCTTCGGATTCAGCACTCTGATCATGCAATTAGGCGTCAATGAATAGCCTTCACAGACTGGAGCAAGTCTCTCATTCAAATGCACATCATGGGGAGCAGCATGAATATGCAGGAGCTTTCCGCCCGTCTTTTCACTCCATCCCTTAATAATGCCGGGCAACAGTTCTGCATTATCCAGAACAAGTTCTGTTATTGTCTGCAGATCTGATGATGCACACAGATATCCAACGATCTCTCCGTTCAGTTCAATGATCCATCCGGCTCGTCCATAACTCTTCAGTACATCGACAAAATTCATAATCTCACGGGCACCAGCCACCCTCTGGCGATCATATAGTGCATAGGCAGTTGAAGCATCAGATGGCTGCATGAGCCGGAATGTCACCCCTTCTGAACTAACATCCGAATATGCGTGCCTGACATTCGCTTTACTGATGCTATAGACATAGTTTGCGCCGCACGTTTCAAAGCCATGTCTGGCATATCGCTGGCGCTGTCCTCCAAGCACAAGCATATCAAGCCCCAACTCCTTTCCTCGCTTGATCTGCTTTTCCATCAGCTCACCCATTGTGCCGCGCCCACGGACGCGCGGATGAACAGCCATGGTGCCCAAATAACCAACACGCAACGTTTCGTTTGCCATGCGCAAAGGAAATACCAGCATACCAAGGCAGCCAACAAGCCTGCCCTCTTCTTCTGCTATCACATGAATCTGGGGCTGCAGGTTTGGTGCAGCATATACCTTAGGCAGCATCTGTGAAAAATTATGAGGAACGCGCAGCATGGAAAACACCATATTTGCAAGGTCAATGATGCTTTCCATGTCACGCAGTTCGGCCTGACGATAGTTAATCATGTCTTCCTCCTTCATCAAGAAAGGGCTGCTGCCGATTGGCAGCAGCCCCATAGGGTTACTCAGTTGCAGTTTGCTTGACAAGCTACAAATTACTTCGCAGCCATGAAAGCGTCCAGCTGCGCCTGGATCTCGGCGATGACTTCGTTCAGGCCAACGGCCTCGAGCTCAGCCTTCAGCTCCGGAATGACAACGGCCGGATCGGAGGTGCCGGTCTGCATTTCGTAGATGTACTGTTCCCAAACGTTCTTCATCGCGAGGCACTGGTCAGCAACCGGCTCAATGTTCGGCATGAAGCCCAGAACAGAAGAGGTGATCGCCTCAGCGGTGTAGCGCTCGACGAGCTCAGTCCACTGATTCGGGTTAGCCGGAACAGACTCAAACGGAGAAGCCTCAACCGGGCCCAGAGCGTAGGAACCCTGAGTGTAGGCGGCCAGAGACATGTTAGAGTTGCCCAGATCGGTCCTCTTCACGATGCCCGGCTCAACGACTTCGTAGTGCTTGCCTTCGATGCCGTAACGGGCGATGGTGCGATACTCAGCGTCGGAGTTCATCAGGTTGATGGCCTTGACAGCCTCTTCCGGATGCTCAGAGTAGGAAGAAACGGCGGTGACGGAACCGATCAGACCATCGGTGGTCAGATACGGGCCATCGAAACGGGAGATGAAGCAAGCCTTCTGCTTGGCGTTGGCCCAAACAGTTTCAGCACCAAACCAGCCCTGACCGGACTGCACAACACCGGCGATGGAGCGCGGCATGGACTCGGTAACAGCGGCGTCAGCGTTGATGTAGCCCTTCTCGTACCAGTCATGCAGGGTGTAGAGCGCGTCGGTGAACTTCGGGATGTCCAGAGCGGACTTAACCTGCAGCTCGTTCTCGGTGCCCTTCTGCGCCCAGTCGAGGCCCAGCCAGTATTCCATGGAGATCCAGTCAGCCAGACCGTTCATCCAGGAAGTCGCGCCGCCCTTATTGACCTTGAGCGGGATCTCGCCAGGATGCAGCTCGACATACTTGGCCATGTATTCGCCCATCTCAGCGAAGCCAATGTGCTGCGCTTCGTAGCTGGTCGGATCGAGGCCGAGCTCGTCAACGAAGAAATCAGTATCAAGAATCCAGAAGACCTCGATGCCGTAGTCCTTAACGTGCGGGAAGCCATAGATCTTGTCGCCCTGCGTCACGCCAGCCCAGATATTATCCGGGGTCAGCGCCTTCGCGTCGGCGAGGAGATCCATTTACGGCGCGATGTCCAGGAACATGCCGTTGGCGATGTTCGTGGCATAGTCGTTGTACCAGCCGCAGGTGAAGGCCAGATCGAAGTATTCGCCGGACTGGGTGGCCAGGTTGATCTGGTCAGCGGTCATCCACTTGTACTCGATTTCAACGCCGATCTTCTCGCGGGAGATCTCGTTGAGCTTCGCTTCGACCTCGGGCCAATCGACCGGAGCGTCACCGGTGGTGAACATCCACCAGGTCAGCTTGACAGGTTCTTCGGCAGACGCCATGCCCATGGCCATGAGCATCACGAGAGCCAGCACGATAGCAAGCAGTTTCTTCATAGGGGTACCTCCTAAATTATTTTTTGCAAACGGTCAGTCCCTTTCGGGCCCTGTTGCCGTTTAAGCCACGTCAACCCTTCCGCCTCTCACGCGGTTCCCCCTCCCCCAAAGGGAAAGGTCTAGGGTTTTTTATTGGTGCTCACTTCGCCCACCAAACGCCCCTTCAGGGAGAGCTTCCCATAAGAGGCTGAGGTAGCTTAGCCCTTAACAGCACCGACAGTAAGGCCGGAGATGTAGTACTTCTGGAAGAAGGGGTAGGAGAACATGATCGGCACAACGGCGATAACGACGATGGCCATGCGCATGGTCTCGCTGGGAACGTCCTGTGCATCTGCGCTAACGTTGCCCGCATTGTTGATCAGCCACTGTATCTTCTGCTCGATGGAGACAAGAACATATTGAAGCGGGAACAAATCGGAACGTGTAGAGGAAATATAGATACTTGCATGGAACCACTCATTCCAGTACGCAAAGGTCAGAAACAGCGCGATGGTCGCAATTGCCGGCAGACAGATCGGGAGCACGAGCTGCACGAAGATGCGAAGCTGACTGGCTCCGTCGATCTTGCCCGACTCAATCATTTCATCCGGCACCGTTGTGGTAAAGAATGTGCGCATGATAATGATGTTGAACGTCGAGCAGCAAATCGGCAGGATCAGCGCCCAGTAGGTATCCTTCAGGTTCATGATCTGTGTGTTCACCACATAGGACGCGAGCGTGCCGCCGCGGAAGAGCATCGGGATGAAGATGAACCATGTATAAAAGCTGCGGAACTTATAATTCCTGCGGGAGAGCGTGTAGCCCATGGTCGCCGTCAGAATAACGCCCAAACAGGTACCCACCACCGTAATACCGATGGAATTGAGAAAGGAGCGGCCTACCAGATCGCGCATGTTCCAGACATACTTGTAGGATGCAACGGAAAGCTCCTTCGGGAAGAAACTGTAACCGTACACACCGATGGACTGTTCAGAAGTAAAGGAAATGATGATAACAAACAGTACCGGGAGCACACATACCGCTGCAATCAGGATAAACAACGCGGAATACAGCGCATTGGACAAAGGGGTCACGCGGTTAAATCGGAGCATACCGTCGGATACATTGGAGGCATTTTTCTTGGCATCCAGCTCATTGTAAGCTTCCGCTTCCTTTTTCTTGAAGATTGCCATCGTTTTTCCCTCCCTTCTTAGAAGAATGCGCTCTCTTTGTCAAACTTGCTCACGATCGCGTTAGCCGTCACCAGCGTCACACAGCCGAACACAGACTGCATGAAGCCTGCCGCAGAAGCGTAGCCATAGGTCGGAATCGTGGAGTTAAACAGAGAGTTATAGACATAGACGTCCAGCGTGACAAATGCATCATACAGCGCCGCAGAGTTGCGGGTCGTGCGGTAGAAGAGACCGAAGTCGGAATTGAAGATCCTGCCGACCGCCATGATGAACATAATGATAATGACCGGCTTGAGCAGCGGAATCGTGATGTACTTGGTCTGCTGATGCTTGCTCGCGCCGTCAATGACCGCCGCCTCATACAGAGATCCATCAATACCGTTGATGGAAGCCATGTACACAATCATATTGTAGCCTACGTTCTTCCACACGTTGAGGAACACGAGAATGTATGGCCAGAACGGCAAGCCATCCTTCTGATACCATTTGATGGGATCCAGACCCACACCGATAAGGATGTTGTTGATCAAACCTTCCTTGGTGGCAAGGAATGCGTAGACGAAGTAGCCGACGATAACCCAAGAGAGAAAGTGCGGCAGGAAAATCATCGTCTGACAGACCTTAGCCAATCGCTTGCTGTACAGGTGAGAGATGATGATCGCCAGCGCAACCGGGATCACTATGCCAAGAACTATAAAGATGATATTATAGCCGATAGTGTTGCGGAACATGGCGATGGTCGTTTTCATGTTCGATGAGAACAGGAACTTGAAGTTGTCCAGTCCGCACCACTTGCTGTTGTAAACCAGGGACCACAGGAAGCCCTTGCCCGGGGCGACCTTGTACTTCTTAAAAGCGATCAGGATACCGAACATCGGCACATAGCAGAACATGATAAACCAGATCGTTGTCGGAAGCGAAAGCAAGAAGAGCTGAATATCATCAAGCGTCAACTTACTCTTCTTCTTAGGTTTAGCTGCACTCTTTACAATCTGGCTCATTGCCCCGCCTCCTTAATCACGTGAACCAGCAACACTCTACATCAAGTATCAAACAAATGTGATGTATGCTTGCATATATTGTACAATATAATATAGACCATATTTAGGCGTTCTGTCAAGCACTTTGGGCAAAGTAAACAAAATAATTAACAATTATCGCCGCAATAATCAACTCTTGTAAATGTAGCATAGAGTATATTATGCATTCTGCGGCGGAATCTGAACAGATTTGTGTTTTCTCTGGTTGGATGCACTCTGTTTGACAAGAGGATCACATAAAAACCCGTTGTCGGATCAACAGCCAATGAAGTGCCCGTAAAACCCGTATGCCCAAATGACGAATCCGGCATCAGATCTCCCATATAGTTCTCTGGCGTTCCGGCCAGATGAAAGCCCAAACCACGACGCACCTCATTATTACCGGCCTGAAATGCCGTAGCTTTTTCCATCGTAGCACGCGACAGGTATCCGTTTCCCTCAAGTGCCAGCATAGCAGCAAACCGGATCATATCATGTATATCCGAGAAGACGCCTGCGTTGGCCGAGACGCCGTGAAGGAAGCGTGCATTCTCGTCATGCACAATCCCCTGCCAGGCAGTACCGGTTTCCTTGTCTATCTCTGTAGCAGCAATGTTTTCACGATTCGTCGGACAGTAACTCGTGTTTACCATGCCCAGCGGCTCAAACACGCGCTCACGCGCAAGCACATCCAGAGGCTTGTCATATACTGTTTCCAGTATCTTTCCGAGCGTAATGTATCCCATGCAGCTATAATGCACTTCTGCACCAACGGGCGTACCCAGCGGATGCGCAAACAGGGCTCTGAGCGCATCATCCGGCGTCTTTGCCTCATCACTCAGCCAGAATGCCGGAACAAAGCCTCCTGTATGCGTCATCAGATGCCTGATGGTGATGCCCTTCTTATCCTCGGGGCAATCGGGGAAAAAGCGTTCAAGTCTGTCCCAGAGTGTAAGCTTTCCCTCTTCGATTGCCCGCAGTGCAATCATGGTCGGCCCGATCACTTTGGACAGAGACGCCATATCATAGCGGGTTGCTTCATTGACCTCGGGACCGTCATTCGAGATTTTTCCCACACAGGAAATGGCGAAAACCGAATCCCCGCATCCGCATGCAGCAACCGCGCCCGGGTAACATCCTTCAAGGAGCCCTTCTTCAAGCAGGGCATCCAATACTTTTTGCATATTCATGCCATTATTCTACTTGCAAATTTGTGCGTTGTCAAATACAATATAAGCAGACCTGAGCAATTATGTGATGTTTGAACAACACAGTATTGGAAAGAAGGTATCAATATGCAGGATTACAAGCAGGCAGCCCGCGATTTTATCGATAACGAAAAGCAATTCCATCTGGGCGCCATACCGACCGAGCAGTCCAATCCCCTCACCCGCGGCCTCTCCGGAAGAATCAAGAAGGATACCGCTGACGGCGTAAAGATGATTCTCGATGCTGATCGCTATATTCCCGAAGTATCTGCCAATTGTTTCGAAAGCGAAGCATTCAAGAAACTGGTCGCAGACCTTCGCCGCTGCATCGACGAGCGTCGTCGTTTCCATTTCTCTTCCGTCGGTGCTTCCGGCCGTATGGCGCTGCAGCTCGACTCCACATGGCGTCTCTTCTGGACGGATATGGTTCAGAAGCTCCCGCTTCGGGCGAAAGAGTGGGTTGAGATTGCCGAGTGCTCCAACAGCTTCATGACCGGCGGCGATCGCGCTTGTGTTCGCTCGGTTGAAAACTTCGAGGACTATCAGACCTTCGGTGCGCAGCAGACTGTCGATTCCGGCGCTACTCCGGGCGATGTGCTGGTTGTTCTGGCTGAGTGCTCCCTGTCCTCCTCCACGATCGGCTCCGCCTGCAAGGGTGCCGATATGGGCATCTCTACCTATTATCTCTACTGCAACCCGAAGGAGGTTCTGTGCGAACATCTTGAGCGTGCACGCCGAGTCTTCTCGTATGACAACATTACTTTCCTTCCGCTGTTCGTGGGCAACATGGCTGTCGCCGGCTCTACCCGCATGCAGGTGACCACCGTTGAGCTGCTCGTTGCCGGCGTTGCGCTGGAACTCGCTGCTTGGGCATGGCTGAAGGACAATCTGTCCGAAGAAGAGCTCGCCTCTGTGGGCGCCGGCGCATTGGAGCCGGCTGAGTATGCCGCTCAGTTCAAGAACTGTGTGGAGCAGCTGCAGCGCGGTGACGCCCTTGCCGGTATGGCAAAGGCTGTCGAGTTTGAGGCGGAGACCTATACAAGCAAAGGCCTGATCACCTATATCACCCATGATTATCTTCAGGATATCCTGACCGACACTACCGAACGCCAGCCCACCTTCACACTTCCGCCCTTCCGTCGTACAGACGACAGCACCAGTCCGCTGTCCTGGGCATACGCGAAGGATCCGCTTTACCCCGCCTCGATCGCTTGGCAGCACATTATCCGTCGTCCGCTCAAGGGACTTGATTGGTCCGTTGAGCTCTACAAAGAGATGAATGCTGCCCAGTCCATCATCGATAATCCGCCGGAGGTTGGCTCCGATCAGCTTTCCTACTATGATCTGGGCAACAGCGACGACAAGACCCGCTATTCTCAGCATCCCGCAAAGCTGGTGCTGGTGGATATTGATGGCCGCAGTGCACATAATGGCTGCGTCGAGTGGTATCAGAAGAATCTCCCCAATTATGATGGTGGTCTCGTTCTGCGCATGGGCGATATTCCTCCCGAAAAGATCGATGAGAACGAGCTGCGTATCCCGGTCACGCTGCCGCACACCATCATGGAAATCCTGCCGCATCTGATGGTCAAGCTGGCCTTTAATCTCCTCTCTACTGCCACTATGGCGAAGATGGGCCGCGTGTGGAGCAACTGGATGATTCAGGTCCTGCCGACGAATAAGAAGCTCATCGATCGCTCTACCCGCATCATCGCTGAGCTCGCACAGATTCCGTACGAGCAGGCATGCGAGGAGTTTTTCAAGAGCTATCTCGGTCGTTCTAAGGACGAGGAGTATCGCGAGAGCTATGTAGTGGAAACGCTCAAGCGCCTCGGCGTCGACCCTGATCAGATGTAATACATCCTGATTCCCACAGCCCCGTGCGCATCCGCCAGGTCTGCGCACGGGGCTGTCCTGTCAGAAAGGAGCGTATTATTATGGAGCTGTCACTTCGTCAGAAAATCGGCCAGCTCGTTCTCTACAGCATGGACGGCAATGCCATCACGCCTGAGACCGAAACCTTCATTCGCGAATACTGCATCGGCAATGTCATCCACTTCGGCAACAACGTCACAGACTTCTCCGGCGCAAAAGCGCTGAATAAGCAGCTCCGTGACCTGATTCTTGAAAGCTGCGCCGGCATTGAGCCGTTCATCAGTATTGATCATGAGGGCGGTCGCGTCTTCCGCTTTTCTCAGGATTTTACCTGGTTCCCGTCTCACCTCAGCCTCAGCGCAGCAGATAGCGAGTCTCTCACCGAAGCCGTTGGATTTGCCATGGGCGAAGAACTGCGTGCCGCAGGCTTTAATCTGAACTTTGCTCCTGTTGTTGACGTGAACAGCAATATTGGCAATGTGGTCATCGGTGTTCGCTCTTTTGGCGACAATCCAGAGGATGTCACTCGTCATGGAGCTGCCATGGCGCGCGGCATGCAGCGCGCAGGTGTGATGGCCTGCCTGAAGCACTTCCCCGGTCACGGAGATACCACGCTTGATTCGCACTACTTCCTTCCTACAGTGGATAAGAGCCTTGATGAACTGCGCGCCACAGAGTTAAAGCCTTACGCAGATATCCTCCCTCAGGGCGCAGCAGACTCCATCATGACCACCCATATTCTTTTCCCTCAGATTGAGAAGGAACGTGTTCCAGCCACTATGTCCCCCTCTATCCTGCAGGGCATCCTGCGCAAGGAACTGGGCTTTAATGGCGTGATCGTCTCCGACGGCATGCACATGCTTGCTATCAAAGATCATTATGGTGTTGCCCGCGGCTGCGTGATGGCCATCAAGGCAGGCCTTGATCTCCTCTGCATCGGCACGGGCGGTACGGGTGTTCAGGAAAGCCAGAAAGAATGCCTCGACGCACTGTATGAAGCAGCAGTCAGCGGCGAAATCCCGATGGAACGTATCGATGAAGCTGTATCCCGGATCCTGTGCGCGAAGGACAGATTCGGCGGACCGTTTGCCGATATCAGCCCTGACTTCGCCAAGCATGCAGAACTCAACAAAACAGTATGCCATAAGGCAATCACACGCCTGACAGACGGAACGATCTCCGGCAAGGTGTTTTATGTGAGCGCACCTGTTAAAGAGCTCGCCTTTGGCTTGACACATGCTGATCCCAGAAAGCTGACCTTTGGTCAGATGGCAAGCATGTACACCGGCGATGCGTATACGACCATTGATAAGCTTGATGAAGCAAGCGAGTTCGATACGCTTGTCATCGGTGTTCAGACAATCACCGAAACCTCCCCGGAACTTGAAGCCGCACGCCGTGCTCTGGCTGACAACAAGAAGGTAGCCTTTGTCTTGCTGGCTGCACCCTACGGCGCAAAGCATATCCCCAGCGGATGTATCGCTGTATGCAGCTACACAATGACGACTGAAGCCGTCGCTGCGGCTATCGATGTTCTCACCGGCAAAGCAGAAGCCACCGGAAGAATGCCTGTTGTACTGCCGGAATAACTCTCCCTGCAGAATAATGATCCCCCGGCGGAGCCGGGGGTTTTTCTTCGACGGGCATAGCCCTATGTTACTGGCCACGTGTCACGTCACGTTGGTACGATCTGGCACCTGCATAAGCTTACTACTTGCTGCCCGTAAACGGGCTTAGCT
>JAGBBE010000128.1 GCA_017938645.1 Clostridia bacterium | reverse complement strand
TATCAAGTCCCTGCAGGAAAGTGAGAATGTCTTGGAGATTTTGAACATCCTGTTCGGACACCTGCTTGCCCTGCTGGATAGCAGAAACCACCTCAGCAACATAGGCAGACAGCTCAGCGACCGTTTCGGGGCTGAAGTCCAAGCTCATGCTCTGATCAAGCACACTATGATTCGTACTTTCTCCTCGAAGAGACGCCCAGAAGCGCTCCCATGGCGTGTATTCCAGGGAGTTCGTATAGGAGTTCATTCGCTCGACAGCAGAACCAATCAGATCCATGGTTGTCGTGGGCATCACACCAGCCCACATGCCAGCGAGTGTCGTACCGAACTGATCGACTTCATCAACCAGGGGCGAAATCGCATCGATGGCTTCCTGAGTGCCGGTTACCTCTGGTGCGATCAGCACATGCAGCGTGCCGTCTTCACCGAGTACGGCCACTTTATCAGCAGTCAGCATCTCAGAGGGAACGGCCTCAACAGGGATCTGCACACCATTCTGCCAGAACTTAGTCTGCGGATCGTTGAGAGCGTCCGTTGGGTTTTCATAGGCTTCACCAAGCTTGACGATACCTTGTACCTCGACCGGGTTAGCAGCGATGAAACGACGATAGGCCAAAAGGTCGTAGCCGTAGATGCCAACCGACATGGAGAGGTTCGGTTTCACTGCGTTTGTATCATCGTATTTCGTGATGTACGCGGTAAAGTCGGTAAGCAGCTGAGACTTGTCGCATCCTGTCGCTTCAGCGAAGGAGGAGACAATAGCCTCAATCTGATCCGGCGAGAGATCGGAAACATCGATATTCTCAGCTTCCAAATACTTGGCGACCATAGCCACCACATCACTAGGTGCAAGCTGCGTAGTCAGCGCACCGCCCGTGATCTCCTCATACGCCATTACGAAGGCAGTGACGTCTTCAGGCTTGAGGCCAGTAGTGTCGACTCCTTCTTTTTCCAGGTATTTATAGATGTAGGCTGTGATCTCATCGGGTTTCAGCGTGGAAATATCAGCACCTGCCGCCAATTCCTCATAGGCAGATACCATTGCGACGATGTTCGTCGGTGTAAGGCTAGTCACATCAGCGCCGGTTGTTGCTTCAGCGTAAGCCTCCACATAACCGATCAAGCCTTCAGGCGTTAACTCCGCAGTTGAAGCTCCTTCGGGAACCTCGGTGTACTTGGCGATGAACGCATCAACCTGAGGCTGCAAGGCTTTGGCTGCCTCTTCATCTTGGTAGTCCTCGATAATCGCCTCTGTGGTAATAGCACCCGGATCCTCAGCGAACTCATCCCATCGCTGCTGTGCACCCGTCATATCGAGATCCGTCGTGATGGTTAAGACTTCTTCGGGAAGGGCATCTCCAAACATGGATTGCAGCCCCGGAAGCTGTGCTTCACGGCCATTCAAGAAAGTCTGGATGGCAGCGATCTGAGAAAGCGCCTCAGAGAAGTCAATCTCAGGGAACATGGCCTGGACTTCTTCCTCAGTCATTCCGCTATCAAGGAGCGACTGAATCTGAGTAAGGAGCGCGACATATTCGGTGAGAGCGCCTTCGTCCATACCGGCTGCGATTTCCTCAAGCTGTGTTAAGATGGCAGGTTTTTCACTCTCTGTTGCTGTCGTATACTCTCTGAGCTTGAGCATCAGGGCATCAACATCAGCACCAGCTTGCTGGATATCCTCACTGTTCCAAACTGGCATAACAATCGCAGCCAGCGTTTCAGCATATTCCATTGCAGCAGCACGACGCTGCTCAAGGTAACGCGCATCCAGGGCTTCTTGGGCAGCTCGACGTTCTGAACTGTCCTCGATCAACTGGATCAGTGCGTACTCCTTATCATACTGCTCGTCAATCTGAGCATTGACAGCAGCCATACCCTGGGCAGCTGCCACGATCGCATTTTCATACACCGTAACGGAAGCATCGGATTCGCCTCGCGCATTAGCACGAGCAACTTCTGCTTCAACCTTCTTTCGGATGGTTTCAAAGCCATCCGGGTCAGCTGGAGAGAGGTTGTACTTGATTTCGATCGCTTCTCTGGTATCAATCAATTCAGCGAGGCGGATTTTTTCTGCCTCGGTCAGGAAACCATTCTGGCGCTTTCGCAGTAACCGTTCGATTTCCTTATCCATGGCATCGAGCGTTTCAATGTCCGTGCTGATCTGATCGACTACGGAAGTGTATCCGGCTGCCTGCGCATCTGCTTTCATCTTTTCGAGCTCGGTGCGGGTAGAAGCTGTCAGCTCCTTGAAGGAGTTCGTCCATTCCTCAACGATCTCATCAGATTCCTTTTCGCCGTCAGTCCATACTGCAATCAGCCCGTTCATCCAGTCTTCTGCAGACTGGAGTTCACGAGTGAAGTCGCTTTCAGACATTCCGAAGAAGGAAAGACCCTCGCTGGAACCGTAGAAAGTCTCTGCAGCGTTATTCTTCCAGTCTTCGGCAACCTTTGCCATGCCTTCAAGAGCCTCACGAGCCTCTTTTGCACCTGAAGCATAGTCGGCAAGCTTGATTGCACCATATACAAGAGCCGCAGCCAGAGCAACCATCGCCAATTTCGAAGAGCCGAGAACTTTCACGAAGCCGCCAATGCCACCACCGGCCATGGAAACCTTTGCAGAGAACTTGCCCAGGGCAGTTCCTGCTTTACCCAGTACGGATGTGACCTGACCAACAGCGCCTACCGTCTTTCCTAAAACAAGGATAGCCGGGCCAGCTGCTGCGGCGAAAGCTGCAAACTTGATGATCGCTTGCCGCTGGCTCTCATCCATCTGAAGGAAGGAATTGAGCAGCTCATTGCCTTTGTCGATCAGCTCCTGGATCGTCGGATTCAGATCATCGCCGATCTGCTGTGCAAAGAGCAGCGCGGTGTTCTTCAAGTTGATAAGCTTGCTTTGTGTCGTGCCGTATCGTTTATTTGCTTCTTCGGTCAAAGCAAGGTTTTCATTCCAGGCAGCATTGGCTGTTGCCTGTGTTGCGGTGAACAGCTCACTCGCATTGGTTGCGCGGAGCAAGGTATCTCTCAAGCGCACCTCATTGATGCCGATTTCCTGTAGGGTTGCGATCGCAGACATGCCTTCTTCGTCCATGCGAGCAAGGCCCTCAATGAAGGCCTGAAAAGCAGCTGCCGGGTCAGTATCCCACAAATTTTTGAACTGCTGGGCAGTCAAGCCTGAAACGCGGGCGAAATCATCCAGCGCATCACCGCCAGTTGCGGCAGCAACCTCCATTTTGACCAAGGCCTTACTGAACGCAGAGCCGCCCATTTCAGCCTCAATGCCCAGTGAGCTCAGGGCTGTAGCAAAACCCAAGATCTGAGCCTCCGACAAGCCAACCTGATGACCAGCACCAGCCAAGCGCATGGACATTTCCATGATGGCAGATTCGGTCGTGGCGTAGTTATTACCCAGGTCAACCAGAGCAGCACCAAGATTCCCGAACATGGACTGATCCATGTTCATGATGTTGGCGAATTTCGCAAGAGTAGAAGCTGCCTCGCTTGCCACAATATCGGTACTGTTGCCAAGGTCAATCATTGTCCTGGCAAACTCCATCAGGTGCTCATTCTCAATACCCAGCTGACCGGCGATGGCGACAACTTCAGCGATGTCCTCAGCGGAAGTCGCAATCTCCGTAGACATCTGCTTAATCTCACCGGAAAGGGCTGCGAACTCTTCTTCAGTCGCATCAACAGTCTTTCGAACGCTGGTAAAAGCAGACTCAAAGCTGATGGAGGTCTTAATAGCGGTAGCGCCAAGAGCCACGATCGGAGTGGTAATCGCCGTAGTCATCCCGCGCCCCAGAGAAGTCATGCCCTTAGATAGAGCCTCACACTTCTTTGAGAAAGCGGTTAGCGATTCACCAGCAGTTGTCCATCCCGACTTGAGCCGGTACAGTTCTTCGGTCAGCTTCTTGATTTCAGCTTCGGTATCTTTGACCGCTGCTTTGGCATTGTTGAGGTTGGTCTTGGCTTTGGAGATCGCATCCGCATTGTTCTGCATGGTCTTGCTATTGGACTTGATTTGTCCTTCTAGCAACTTGACCTTGTCCGCAAGCTCTTGATACTCCTGCTGTGCCAGTTCGAGGTTGCCCTTAGCAGCAATGGTAGCCGAATCAGATTCACCCAGCGTGGAGGCATATCGCTCATAAGTGGCCTTGGCAGCATCAACGGCTGTTTTGGCGCGATCCATCTCCACACGAGTATCAGCCAGGGATTGCTTCATGCGCTCCTGGCGGTTATAAGAATCGACGAGCTTTTGATTGGCAGCAACCAGAGCACGAGAATACTGCTCTACAGCACGATTCTGTTGCGTGAGCTTTTGCCCAAGCATGGATAGCTTCGATTCAGTACCGGCAACAGTCTTCTCGAAGTTTTCAACGCCCGCACCAGCCAAACGGAAAGTGGACTCGGCTTCCTTGATCTGCTGGTTGATGGTGCGCATGTTTCGTGAGAAGTTATCGCTATCCAGCGACAGCGCGACCACCAACTCGCGCAAGACCTCAGACATTGTGTTCACCTCCCAACAAAAAGAGGCCGGGAGCCTAGCTCCTCAGCCTCAGGGTTTCAGTTTTCCCCAAACCTCGTCAATAAAGGCGCGTTTGGGTTGTTTCTTTATATGCTCACGCTGCGCATCCCAAGCCCGCAGGCGGAGGAAACCCAGCATGTCCATTTCATCAATTTCTTTCATTCGCCAACCTGCTTTGAGCAGTTCATTGTAGGTGGCGAAGATATACTCCGGCAGCGTCAGAACAGAGGAATCTCGTCCTCCTCGGTCAGCTGATCCATCATCAGCTGTTCCGCTTCCTTCGTTACCGGAATCGTAGGGAAAGAATCCAGCACCTCGGTTGTCTGTGTCTGCACAGCCATCAGGGTAAGTGCGATATCATGCATCAGCCGATCAGCAGGATAGTGGTCGTACATATCATCCGGAGAGAACTGATTTCCGAACAACACACAGAACCACTTGACCATGGTATCGAGGGCATCTGCGACGGTGATCTGCTCACCAGATACATCCTTGCCCTCCGTGGCATCCTTGGAAATGCGCACCAGCTTGCCATATACCTTGGCAGCAGGCTCCATCTCGCGGAGTGCGCGACCGCTGATGAAGTCAACAGAATACTTTTTCTCGCCCAGAGTGCAAGTAATCATAAGATGTCCTCCTCAAAGATCAGCTGCCGCACAGTACACTACCATGCGGCAGCTTCGGTTATCAGGTCGTAGCGAAGGTAGGCTCGTACACAGAAGTCAAGAAGGTGGCTGCCTTCTCAGCCGTGAAGCCATTCTCACCCTCATCAGCAACAGCCTGATACTGTCCATCGTGGGTGCGCTTAATGGCAGTCCATTCGACTTCGCCAGTCTGGCGGGTCAGCGTGGTACCTTCCTTGGTAGCGTAGTTCTCAGTGACAGGCTTTGCCCTGACCTTGTACAGCCACACATAGCGGTACTTGTGGTTGGACTTCTCGCTCATGAAGCCAACAGCAAAGTACGGAGGCTTATCGGTAGCCGTGCGGATCAGGACACCGTTATCATCGATCTTGTTGCCGAAGATCATCTCCTGGATCTGGAGCGGCACGTCGGCCATCTTGGTCTTGAACGCCAGTTCCGGATCCGGATACAGAACGTCGAACTCAACGTCATCAGCATACTGAACATCCGGGTCAGCGTTCTCAGGGGTAATGGATGCTTCGATCGCACCGGCCATCAGCTGAAGCTCACCATAGGTGTGTTCAGCTTCGGTGTCAGTCACCAGGGGTGCAATCACAACATTCTTAAGACCGACCGTCGAGGAGACAGCCGGAGAAGCAGCGGGATTAGCCATCGTTCATATCCTCCTTAAAGGTTGCTTAGTTCATCGCGTAGAACGCGCTTGATTTCTTCATAGGCCTCATCCGATC
>JAGBBE010000127.1 GCA_017938645.1 Clostridia bacterium | reverse complement strand
GTCGATGAACCAGGTGAACACGCCTTCGGGGTTCTCGCAGGTAGAGGAGATGGCCCATACGGGAGGCACGCGGTCGAAGTAGGGCTCGGCCTCAGCCAGCGGGGGCAGGGCAACCAGTTCGCCGGACTTGTTGTTGGCTTCGAGGTTGGTCTTGAGGTTGGTGGCCCAGGTGCCGGCCCAGTAGGTGAACACGCCGAAGGTGTCATCATAGAACTTGTTGCGGCAGTCCTTGGTACCATTGGTCAAGGTGGTGGGATCGATGTAGCCCTTGACGTAGGCGTCGTTCAGACGAGCCAGAGCGTTCTTCATGGCCTCGGTGGTGAAGCCGTCGTACCACACGCCGTCCTCGCCCTTGGCGAAAGAGGGCCACGCATCCTGATAGAACTCGGGCAGATAGTTGATGAAGGGAGCTTCGGCGCCGATGAAGCCGGCAGCGGAAACAGCATAGGTGTCCTTCTGGCCGTCGCCGTCGGGATCCTTGTTGACGAAGGCGTCGCACATGGCCAGGTACTCTTCATAGGTGGTGGGAGCTTCCATGCCAACGGCGTCCAGCCAGGTCTGCTTGACATAGGTCACGCAGCCGTTGCCGCGGGTGGGAGCAAAGCCGTAGAGAGCGCCGTCGATCTTCAGACCTTCGATGACGCTGTCGCCCAGCCAGCGGCCGGAGTTCTTGGTGGCGCTGTTTTCCCAGGCTTCGGTCATATCCCAGAGCACGCCGGCAGCGGCATAGCTGGAATAGTAGGTGGAGGAAAGAATCATGACATCAGGCCAGTCGCCGGAAGCGATGGTCTGCTGCAGAACGTCATAGTAAGCATCGTGGTCGGGCTGGATGATTTCCAGATCGATGCCGGTCAGCTCTTCCCAGCGGGCGATGAACTGATCCTGACCGTTGGCGTCGGTCACAACGGTGCCATCAATAAAGATGGTGATCTTTTCGGGCTTCTCGGCTTCAGCGTTCACGGACACGATGCCCATGCACAGAACCAGAGCAAGAACCAGAGCAAGCAGTTTCTTCATAAGGGTTGGTTCCTCCTTTTTATTTTCCGCAGGGAATATCTGAACACACATCCCTGCTGGATTTGACAAAAGCATAACAAAAAGCGTTTTTCTGCGCAAGAAACACTTCTTGAAAAGGGGTACAAATGCTGCTTTTTGCCAATCAAATATTGCATCCTCAAAGGCTTCAAAGCCTTGAAAAATCTCATTTTTCTGTTACAATAGTGTCTATCATGTAAGTACTTTATTTTTTAGGGGGCTTTCCTCCGTGACGATACCTTTTTTCAGGCCGGGCTCAGTACAAAAACAAGACGGTAATGCCTCTTTTTCGCTTAGACTGGCTGTTTCTTATATTTTATTCCTGCTGCTGTGTCTGGCTCTCGGTGTAATCCTGTATACGTCCTCCACGCAGAATGCACGCGAAAGCTTCTGGGAACACCGCGCTGTGGAATTGGAGCAGGACATTCTGGATTGGGATGATGATCTTTCCGCTATGGATGGATATACCCGTCAGCTGCTGATTGACAACACCTTTGTGCGCTTTGCCGGCATGGAAGGTATTCATCAAAAAGGGTATATTTATACGGCGTATGAAGTAATGCAGACGCTGACTTCCCGCATATACAGCATTTCTGATCTTCCTGTGATTGAAGATCGCATATATATGAAAAATTCCGGCTATGTCATCTCGGCCAGTCAGTTCACCGAGGTCAGGCAGTTCTATGAGGACTACCGCATCTATCATCCCGGCGGATTTGAGCCGTGGCTGGAGATGGTGCTGAGTTCTGCAGGCGCAGGCGGCTGCATGGATATTTCGCCGTATACCGGCCGGGCAAACGACGCTATCTACATCCGTGATATCGACGCGATCATGAATAAGAGAATACCTGCCGTGATCTGGTTTGAACTGGATATGGCCAAGCTGCGTAAGCGCTTTCTTCCGCAGCAGGCTTATGAGCAGGCGGTTTTGCTCGTGCGCGATCAAAAGGGCGCACGTCAGCTTTTGCTGACCCAAAATTCTGAAGGCGAAGCTTTGGCCAAAAGGATGAGCGATATATCCTTTGAAAAGAGCACCCACGGCGTGCTGGACGATATGCATCTGATCCATCGTACAAGCGCTTATAACGACTGGCAATACACCATCGCGCTTCCGAAGAATCTGTGCGACGCTGCTTTGGGCAATTATGATATCATTTTCTGGCTGATGATGCTCGTTGCGCTGCTGATGGGCTGCGCCATGATTTTTATGCTTGTCAGAAGACAGCTCCGGCCGCTCCATCAGCTGGACCGTCAGCTGAAAAAAGCGGAGGGCGACCGCGATCTGCTGCAGCAGGAGATGGACTCCCAGCGCCCGATGCTGCGCACCAGCTACCTCAGAAAGCTTCTTTCCGGTCATGTTGCGTCCAAAGAGGAATTCGCATATATGATGGATTTCCTCGGCCTCAGCGGCGAATACCGCTTTTATGTTCTCTACTGTGTGGCACACCGGCAGGATTATACAGCCATGGACGCAAATGCAGAGTATGACCTGATTGCCGAACACTTGGAGAAGTATCTGAGCGTTGCCTGCCCCATGTGCTACTATACAACGCTGGATCGTTCCTTCATCGCGCTTGTTACCTATGATCGGGATACGCAGGATCCGCTGATGGATCTGCAAAAGCGTGTGGTGCAGCTGCATGAGGATCTGAGCGATGAGCATGGACTGTGGTTCTATGCAGGCGTGGGAACTCAATGCACGCAGCCGCAGAATCTGTGGGAATCCTATGAACAGGCGCGCACTGCAGCGCGCTATACGGCAAAGCATCATATTTTTCTGCCGTATGAGATGATGCGCAAGGATACCGCGAGCGTCTATTATCCGGTGGAAATCTCCGCAAAGCTTCAGCATTTCATCACCACTGGCAACCGAGAACAGGTGGTGGAGATGTTCGCGCTGATTCACCGTGAGAACATGCTGGAGCGTACGCTTCCTATTACGCAGCTCAACTTCCTTTTGAGCGACCTGAAGAATACGCTTCTCAAGGCGCGCTTCCTGATCGAGCCTTCGAATGCAGAGGATGAGGAGAGGCTCACCCGGATTGAACAGAGACTGAACGAACAGCCGAATTTCCCAACGCTTGAGGACTGTGCTCAGCAGCTGTGCAGATTCTTCACCCGTTCTGCTGAGCCTTCCGACCCGATTCCGGATGTGGAGCGCTACCTGCAGGAAAATTATGCTGATCCGTCCATGTGTCTGAGCAAGCTCTCCGACCGCTTCAATATGTCGGAAAGCTATCTGTCACACCTGTTCAAGGGGAAAACAGGTCAGAATTTCTCGGTCTATCTGGAAACGCTGAGGCTGAATGAAGCTGCGCGCAGACTGGCAAACCCGGAATGCAATCTGACCAATTTGTTTGCAGATCTTGGATATAACAATCCGACCACCTTCCGAAGAGCTTTCAAGAAACGCTATGGCATTACGCCCAGCGAAATGAGAGCGCAGAAATAAGATAAAAGGCAGAGTCCGTCTTCGTGCGGATTCTGCCTTTTGTATATGAAAAAGGAGCTCCGTGTACACGGAGCTCCTGCGGTTTCACAAAGGAAATCGAGATTACTTGATTTCGACGGTGGCGCCAACTTCGGCCAGCTTCGCCTTGATCTTCTCGCACTCTTCCTTGGAAGCAGCTTCCTTGATGGTCTTGGGAGCAGATTCCACGAAGTCCTTGGCTTCCTTCAGGCCCAGGCCGGTCAGCTCGCGGATAACCTTGATGACCTTGATCTTCTCGGAGCCGGCATCCTTCAGGATGGCGTCGAACTCGGTCTTCTCTTCTTCAGCAGCAGCGGCAGCAGCGCCAGCGCCAGGAACGGCGACGACAGCGGCAGCGGCGGAAACGCCAAAGTGCTCTTCCAGGGCCTTAACGAGATCGTTCAGTTCCAGAACGGTCATCTTCTCAATCATCTCAATGATTTCAGCGTGAGTCATTGTGAATAGCCTCCATTCAAATCAAATTACGTATTTTAGCTTAGAATAATGGGGGAAGCGAATTACGCTTCGGGGGCAGCTTCGGAATCCTTCTTCGCGATAGCGTCCAGAACGCGCACGAAGCCAGCGATGCTGCTCTGCAGGCTGCCAACCAAGCGGGCCAGCAGCACTTCGCGGCTGGGCATTTCGGCCAGCGCCTTGATCTGATCCATAGACATCACGTCGTGGCCCAGCAGGCCAGCCTTGATGGAGATGGCTTCAGTCTTGTTCTTGGTTACGAAGTCATTGATGATCTTCGCGGGGCTCACGGGATCGTTCATGCCAAAGGCGAACGCAGAGGGGCCGTTCAGCACCTCATCCAGGCCCTCGATGTTCAGTTCAGCCAGAGCACGGCGCACCAGGGTGTTCTTCAGAACAACGTATTCAACGCCGGCAGCACGGAACTGGGCACGCAGACCAGTCACCTGTTCCACGGTCAGGCCGTTGTAGTTCACGATCATCACGCTCTGCGCATCCTGAAACTTCTTCACGATGTCGCTAACGACCTGCTTCTTCAGCTCGAGATTCTTGCTCATTGGGGGTTGCACCTCCTTCTTGAAAATCTGCGATTCCAAAAAGAAAACCCTTGCAGGCGCAAGGGCGAACTAGTCGCAGGGGAGATTACTCCCGCCTTACACCTCGGCGGGAACATTTTAAGGCGCTTTCGCAACCGACCCGCTGTCTTCGGCATTAGGTTTCCAAAGAATCGTGTATTATTATATCCGCTTTTGCCCGAATGTCAAGCTTTTTTCCATGTTTTTTTCAAACTTTCCAAGATAACAATTGGCAGCGTATTTTGAACCTGCTCAACCCACAATAGCGGTGAATCCAGTTGAGGAGGTGAACGACGAATGCAGAACCAGCAGACGAATCAGAACACCGGTAATTCCAGCCGTCCCGAGGTGCCCCAGGCCAAGGAAGCTCTCAACAACATGAAGTATGAGATCGCCCGTGAGCTTGGCATCAACCTCAAGCAGGGCTACAACGGCGACCTGACCGCAAGGGAAAACGGCTATGTGGGCGGCTACATGGTCAAGCGCCTGATCGAGCAGGCCGAACGCCAGATGGCCGGAAAGTAACAGCGAATTTTTGACGAGGTGAAGGAAAATGTTCCAGAATCAGCAGACCAGTTCTTCCTCCAGCAATCGTGCTGTGGTACCTGAAGCCAAGCAGGCCCTCAACAATATGAAGTATGAGATCGCCAACGAGCTTGGCATCAACCTCAAGCAGGGTTACAACGGCGACCTGCCCAGCCGTCAGGCCGGTTACATCGGCGGCTACATGGTCAAGCGCCTGATTGAAAATGCCGAGCGCGCCATGAGCGGCGGTACTCAGCAGTAAACAGCATATACCAGAGGGACGGCTGCCATGCGCAGTCGTCCTTTTGGCGTTTTTTGATTTGACGGCAGGAATGACCGGCTGGCTGGCGAAATGTCTATCTACCCTTTATGTCCTCTGTTTATGAAAGGAAGGCAGCGTTTATGACCACTCAGTATCCCATGATCGGTATTGCCGGAAGCATCAATAAAGATGAAGATACCCACAGCATCGCACGTCCCTACATGCGTGCCGTGCGAAACAGCGGAGGCATTCCCGTGCTTCTCAGCTACGATATGGAGGGGGAAGCGCTTGAACGCTGTCTTGACAGGCTGGACGGCATTCTGCTGGCCGGAGGCAACGACGTTGATCCGGCGCTGTACAACGAAGCGCCTGCGCAGAATCTCGGCGAAGTCAATCCTCCGCGCGATGAATTCGAAACGCGGCTGATTCGGGCTGCTGTCAGGCGCAAAATGCCTGTTTTCGGCATATGTCGCGGCGTTCAAATCCTCAATGTGGTCCTCGGAGGAAGCTTGTGGCAGGATCTGCCCAGTCAGTTCCGTACGCAGGAGGGGAATCCGCCGATTCTGCACAGCCAGACTGCGCGCGGATACCATCGAACTCACAGCGTAACGGCTGTGGAAGGAACGCTGCTGCATTCCATCGAGATGGACCTCAGCTTCCGGGTCAATTCCTTCCATCATGAAGCGGTGAAAGAGCCTGCTCCCTGCATGCGCATTGCCGCCTATGCCGAGGACGGCGTGATCGAGGCCATTGAACATCCCAACATGCCCTTCTGCGTGGGTGTGCAGTGGCACCCCGAATTGTTCTTCGACCGTGATGTGCATTCCAGTGCGCTGTTTGACGCCTTTACCTATGCCGCAGCCGTATACGGCGAAAGCAAATAACGCAAAATCCAAAATAAAGGCTTGACAAAAGAGAAAAATGCGTGTAAAATCCATTATCGTGCTAAGGGGCATGGTGTAATGGTAACACGTGGGTCTCCAAAACCTTTGTTGAGGGTTCGAATCCTTCTGCCCCTGCCACCTAATCCTGTAGATTTTGATACAATGTCTACAGGATTATTTTTTGCATTTATAGACAAGATAACCGTCATAAATAAGGCGATAGCGACAAAATAGCCCTTTGTTACGCAAGAAATCGGATGTTCGGATTCATCTGATCGTATTGGGTTCGTACCTGACCGGCTTTCTTGATTCAAAAGCCGGTCACTTTTTTTGATAATTCGAGGCTAAATAAGCAAAAATGCACCCAACGATGGACGATTTAAGCAAAACGTCCCGAGTTAGGGAAAACGTCCATAATATGATTAAAAATAAGAATACATGTATATTTGAGAGCAATGGTGAGTTCCTGTCGGTCTGGCACGTGTAGAGATGTGGTTAAGCATCTGCAAAAAAATTTAGCAGAGAAGGTCTGGGTATGCTATGACACTGCTGCCGTATTTGGCATGCAGGTAGCCACGGTAGCCACAGTAGCCACTATTTCGGATATACAAAGAAGAAATATATATAATAAAATGAATGAGTCAGAAGGGGGCTCTTAAAAATTCCCTATATATAGTATATAGGTGTGGTTACAGTGGCTACTGTGGCTACCTATATATGAAAAGCCCTGTGGCACAAGGGTTTTGAGCTCCTCTTGAGGTAGCCACTATGGAAAAGCGAGTGGCTACCAGTGGCTACCTTTAACGGTGAACGACAGAAATCAATACTACTTCTCCCGGCGTTCCGGAATCAGAGTTTTGCATAAGGTTTAGGTAAGGATGTGGGGATATCTGTAGTAAAAGCATTTAAGCCCTATCTGGATTCAAAAGCTCCAGGGTGAATGCAACAGCTGGGTTGTATGATCTTTTTTGTGCAGGCAGTTGCGTGATGAAAGAAAGGCGCATCGGCATATTTCCGATCAGCGATATACGCACATAGGAGCCATGAAGCAATATCGTGGATAAGCAGCTCTTCTATATTCATAAAACACCTTCCCGCAAATTTTCGGGAGGGTACGGCGAAGGGGATAGCTCTATGCTAAATGGATCTATGTCAATATTGGCACGTGGTAGACATTTTTCATGTGTAGATACAGAGAAGGACCCTCCGGCCAGTTGGCCCAGGGGTATATCGGAGACAGAATCGTTAAAAGGCACAATACCGTGTGGCCAATTGGCCACATGGTAAGAAAGATGTGCCATGGAATCAAATGGCAATGAAGAAAAGCCGCCCCACTGCGGACGGCGATTCAGAAGCGTAGGGCGATGCGCTGAATTCATGCCACCTGAAACCAGATGGTCAGGTATCCTGCAGGCGTCGGGTAACAAAGCTCCACTGTCGGGTCTGCAAAGAATTTCTTCTTGGCATCCTCGATGATGCAATTGTAACGCTCAATGCCGCAGAGCTGCTTGACGTATTTCATGGTGACGGTTTCGCCTTCCAGCAGGAAGGTCTTTCGGATGGTTCTTCTCATGGGCGCACCTCGATTCAAAAGATTTATTCGTCGTCGGCTTCGATGAGGAATGCGATCTGATCGACCACTGCCTCGCGCACGACGTTGTAGGTCAGAGCATTCAGGAGAAGCTGGCGTGCCTGCGATTTTGACGACGCCAGATCATGCTCCATGATGTAGCCGATGTAATAATTCACGACTTCTTTCGTGGTGAACTGCTCCAGATTCTTCATAATCGGACCTCCTTTTTGATTCAAAAGCGTTCAGCGGTCGCCACGAGGCGCCTTGATGAAGAAGGTCTTGCCGCGGGCGACGATCTCGTAGCCTCTGAGGTTGGGCAGGGTTTTTCCCAACTCGGAGCGATTGACGCGGGTCACGCGTTCGATTTCGGAGAGCTTGCAGGTCTTCATGCGGGGCTGGCGCTGGACGTAGCGCAGGGCTGCCGATTTGCAAGAGTCCGGAAGGTCGCGGCGATCTCTGCGGTTCTTCTGCTTCCAGCGCAGGTAACTTTTACGGCGCATCTGTACGCCGGTTTCCATATCTGTGAAGTAATTCTCGGCAATCTTGGCGAACTTGATTTCAAAGAGAATCTCCAGTCGGTTATTCCAGATGGTATTTCCCAGCCGGTCAAACGTGCCCATCCTGATCTGATCGGTGCAGCGTCCGACCACCAGGCGCATGAAATCAACACCCTCTTCGTAGTCGCTTCCGTCGTCCAGGAGGACGCGGATGATATCCGTGTCCTTGCGCAGATCCACGTGGGCATGCTCCCCCTGAGAGCCGCTCATGGTAGCCGGGTTAATCTGATAGCCCTGCCCGATCAGTTCCGTCACCTTGTCGGTGAACATTCGATTGATATCGTTCTGATTCATGGTGATACCTCCTCTAGATTTAGGAGCTTTGGCTCCCGCGACGCCGTTGGGTCCGGCACTGCCGGCGGCGTTTCGGCTCCTGCCACGGAGCCATCGTCAGGCGAGTTTGATATAGTCATCAAGGCCGCCAAGCGTCATCGGGTCCATAGCGATCCATTCGGCGACGCAATTCAGAAGCCAGCGTTCAAAGTCAGCATGCGAGTCAAAAACGTCGCAGCATCCGTTATGCTCGCCGTTGCCGTCGAGGTAGTCCTCAAGGTCGTCGGTGAATACCAGCTTGCCCTCGATTTCAAAGAGCTCGCGGTCATAGAGGCATTTCCAAGCGGCGATGGCCAGCTTGCAGTATCCTTCGGGCAGACGGGTGATCTTGTACGCACGGGTCATGATGATCCTCCTCTCAATTTGTCAGCGTTCGGTGACGGGCTTGATGTAGAAGCGGGTGGTTCCCTTCGTCCACGGGTTCCGACGGTCGGCGGCTTCAAAGCGACGCTTCATGTCCTCGGCCTGTTCCAGGGTTTGGGTACCGCCCATGACGCAGTTTGCGTCGTTCATGACGTAGAAGCGGACTCCTACGCGCTTGCCGTGTTCGATGGCTTGGGTCAGATTCAGCATGATGGTTCCTCCTTGATTTGATAGATATGGGGAGTGGCTCCCGCGACGCGCCGAGGCGCGTTTCGGCCCTTGCCGGGGCCATCGTCAGGCGGGGTTATTCGTCCCATTCCTCCTCTTCGTCAAGGTCGAGGCTTTCGTTGGTTTCAAAGAGGCCGCTGGGGGCATAGTCGTTGCCGCCGTAGCCGCTTTCGCAGATGAATACCACGCCGTCCTTCTTCTTGACCGAGGCCACCTTGGTGCAAAGGGGCCAGTTGGGCTGGTAGGCCAGCTTGACCTCGCAGTTCTCGTCGAACATTTCCAGAATTTCCATCAGATCGCGTACCTTCATTGTTAGATTCCTCCTAAAAAAATGATCCGCCACTTCTCAGCGGCGGATTTCGTGTCCTGCGGCCTCTGCCAGAGAGACCAGCTCGTCAGCAACCGTGCAAGCCTTTTCGACAGCTTCCATGGCGGTGTGGAAGGCGTAGAGGATCATATCGTCCTCCAGAGCCTCTTCGGGGTCGAGTTCATCGGCGGTGTTCTGCGCAGCCTCCTGTGCGGCGCGGCAGAGCCAGTATGCCTCATCGGCGAGACCCCATGCGTTGGGGGCTTGCTCCAAGAGGGTAACTGCTGCTTCTGCAGCCCTGACGGCTGCGGTTACCGCGTTCGCGGCAACAAATGCGGTGCGGACTTCTTGCTTCATGGTAGAGACCTCCTTCGTTGGTTTTGCGGGCTTTCCACGACGCTTGGTGCGTTTCGGCTGGGAGCCCTCCCAGCCATCGTCAGGCGGAGTGGTCGTGAGAGACCGGGCGTGGGCAAAGCAGGGGCGGACTTTCCGTCGGGGGCGGTCGTGCCATCGGGGGTTCCTCCTTTCTTTTCGTTTTCCCTTTTCGGGCTTTCCGCCGGGCGCCCAGCGGAAAGGGTCGGTCGTTGGGGGCCCCCACAGAGCCGTCT
>JAGBBE010000126.1 GCA_017938645.1 Clostridia bacterium | reverse complement strand
ACTGAGCTACGGGCGCATATACGTTTTAACCCTCGTCAGGGGCGGCCGAACACCTTCCGCTTAGGAGGCGGTCGCTCTATCCTGCTGAGCTATAGGCGCACAACACGACGTATTATACCAAACCCCATCCCGATTTGTAAAGCCCCTTTTGCCGCGCAGCAAAAGGGGCTGATTTTTTTATTTCATCTGCTGAAGCTTTTCAAACACCGGATCGATGTCCAGCGTGGCGAAGTAATCCATGGGGCGCTCGCCGCGGCGGATCAGCTTAAAGCTGCCGTCGGAGCACAGCAGCACCTCGCCGCAGCGCATCTTTCCGTTGTAGTTATAGCCCATGCTCAAGCCGTGCGCGCCGGTATCGTGAATCACCAGCACGTCGCCGATTTCGCACTTGGGAAGCATGCGGTCGATGGCGAACTTGTCGTTGTTCTCGCACAGGCTGCCGGTTACGTCAACCTTCTGGTCATGGGGCAGATGCTCCTTGCCGGGAATGGTGATGTGATGGTACGCGCCGTACATCGCCGGGCGCATCAGATCGCAGGCGCTGGCGTCCAGACCCAGATAGTGCTTGTAGATCTTTTTTTCGTTGGCGATGTGCGTCACCAGCCAGCCGTTGGGGCCGGTCATGTAGCGGCCAAGTTCGGTTTTGATGGCCACGCCCTCGATGCCGTTTTGGGTGAAGATCTCGTGATACGCTTCGGCCACGCCTGCGCCGATGCGGTCGATATCGGCCTTGGGCGCGTCGGGCAGGTAGGGAATGCCGATGCCGCCGGAGAGGTCGATAAAGCTCAGCTGCATGCCGGTTTCATCCATCAGTTCCCGGCCGGTGGTAAACAGGAGGCGCGCAAGCGTAGGATAATAGCTGGCGTCGGTGGTGTTGCTCGAAAGGAAGGAATGCAGTCCGAAACGCTTTGCGCCGTAGGCCTTGAGCTTAAGGAGCGCCTCGGTAAGCTGCGCGCGGGTCATGCCGTACTTGGCTTCGCCGGGATTGCCCATGATCCGGGTGCCGATGCGGAAATCTCCGCCGGGATTGAAGCGCAGGCAGATTTCCTCCGGAATGCCGCCGTTGCGGTGGAGGATCTCCACATGGGTCAGGTCGTCCAGATTGATCGTTGCGCCCAGACGGCGGGCGTAGGCAAACTCAGACGGAGGCACGTCGTTGGCGCTGAGGATGATGTCGTCGCCGCGGAAGCCCAGCGCTTCGGCCAGCATCAGTTCCGTCTGGCTGGCGCAGTCCAGGCCGCAGCCCTCCTCCTTGAGGATGCGCAGAACCGTGGGATTGGGCAGGGCCTTGACGGCAAAATACTCACGGAACACCGGTACGCCGGAAAACGCCTTGATCAGTCCACGCGCGGTCTGGCGGATGCCCTCCTCGGTATAAAGATGAAACGGGGTCTGAAACTGCTCAGCCGCGTCAAAAAAAACCTGATCGTTCAAGGTGAAATTAGGCATGCTGCATGCTCCTCCTTTGCATCAGAAAACACCGCATGTATTGTAACACACCCGCGACGCGCGGGCAATGGAAAATCCTTCGCCATCCGACATTTTCCGCACCGGATGTCGTGTCCCCTCGGTTGACAGCACATCCATTTTGGCATATGATAATAGGTAGAAAATTTGTCGGAAAACACAGGTTCAGCAGAGGCTTATGTTTCTGTTTTTCGAAACGTAAACGTTTTCGAAAGAAGAACATCATCAGTCGGAGGAGCGGTATCTATGCGGAGGACGTTAAAAAAACTGGCAATCGGCGCTGTATGCATCGCAGCGGTTGTGGTGCTCATTGCACTCTTTGGCGGTGGCGTGCAGACTTTTGAAGCCAAATACGAGGGCGTTGACCTCACATCGGACGTGACGGGTCTGGGCCGCAGCAATACCTACGACGGATATCTCAATGCACATGCAGCTTCCGCGCCCGGAGAAGACGGCGCGGCTGTTGACATTGCCGCATTTGAAGGCGACGGAGAAATCCGTCCGTGCGAAGACGGGGTTCCGTGCGTCTATACGCCCGACGGGTCTTTTGTCACGTGGAAGGTGCAGGTGGAAAAAGCCGGCATGTACCATGTGATGCTGGACTATCTCACCGTGGAATCCCGCGGCGTGGATATGGAGCGCGCCCTGTACATCAACGGCGAGCTGCCCTTTGACGGCGCGGGCGACCTCACCTTCAGCCGCCTGTGGACGGACGCGGGCGAGGTGCGCAAGGACAACCAGGGAAACGACGTCCGTCCTACCCAGAAGGAAATCTACGACTGGCAGCAGGTGCTCTGTCAGGATTCGATGGGCTATGCGGCCGAGCCGTACCGCTTCTACTTCCACGAAGGCGAAAACACCCTGTCCCTGAGCGCCATCAACGAGCCCATGCTGCTGCGCGGCATCCAGCTGATTCCCGTGAAGGAAACGCCGGATTATGCCGCTTACGCCGCTTCGCAGCCCGAAGCCGCCATGACCGACTCCGCCAAAGCGTGGCAGGCCGTGCTTCAGGGCGAGGACGCGGAGGTTCGCTCCTCTCCGTCCCTGTACGCCCGGTACGACCGTTCTTCTCCCGACACCCAGCCGGGCAGCGTGACCAACACCGTATTCAACTACATCGGCGGCGATCCGTGGAACAAGGCCGGCCAGTGGATTGAATGGAACTTCGAAGCGCCGGAGGACGGCTACTATACCATCACCATCAAGGCGCGTCAGGCCTACCAGCGCGGCGCGGTTTCCAGCCGCACCCTCCTCATCGACGGCGAAATTCCCTTTGAGGAAGTCCGCACCATCGCCTTTGACTACGACACCGCGTGGAACATGAACACGCTTTCCGACGAAAGCGGCACGCCCTACCGCTTCTACCTCACCAAGGGAAGCCACACCATCCGCCTTCAGGCAACGCTGGGCGAAATGGGCCCGATCCTCAACCGCCTGGAGGACAGCATCTACCGCCTGAATCTTATCTACCGAAAGCTCCTCGTGCTCACCGGCGTCAACCCCGACCAGTTCCGCGACTACAACATCGCCGGTATCTACCCCGAGGTGCTTGAGGCCATGGATCTGGAAAGCAAGCGCCTGTATAAGATGGTCGACGACGTGGTGGCCATCACGGGTCAGAAGAGCGACCGCGCGGCGGTTGCGCAGACGCTGGCGGCGCAGCTGGAGAGCTTCGTCAACCACAATGAGCGCATCACCAAGCAGTTCGTCAACTTCAAGGACAACATCACCAGCCTCGGCACCGCCATGCAGAACATGTCCGAAACCAAGCTGGATGTGGACATGATCATCGTAAGCGGCGAAAACGCCGGCGTGCCCAAGGTACGCGACGGCTTCTTTGCCAAGGCTGTGCACGAAATCCGCTCCTGTATCGCCTCCTACTTTGTGGACTACAACTCGCTGGGCGATAAATACGAAGAAGGCGAGGAAGAGCTCATCGAGGTGTGGATCGTGACCGGCCGTGACCAGAGCACGGTGCTCAAGACCATGGTCGACGATACCTTCACTCCGAAAACCGGCGTGCGCGTCAACGTAAAGCTGGTTGTGGCCGATACGCTTCTGACCGCCGTTGTGGCCGGAAACGGCCCGGACGTGGTGCTGTCGCTGGGCACGTGGTTCCCGGTGAACTACGCCATGCGAAACGCCGCCGAGGATCTGACGCAGTTTGAGGACTTTGACGAGGTTGTGAAGCCCTTCTACGACAGCGCGCTGACCGCCATGCGCTATCAGGGCGGCGTGTACGGCCTGCCGGAAACGCAGGAGTTCCCGGTGCTGTTCTACCGCGAGGATATTCTCTCCGACCTCGGACTCACGCCTCCCGATACCTGGGCAGAGCTCATTGGAATGCTTCCCACCATTCAGGGCAGCAACCTCTCCGTGGGCATTCCCTACCCGGATATCGCCACGGTGGATATGTCCATCCTCAATTCCCTGATTTATCAGAACGGCGGCTCCATCTACGACGCCGAGGGCAAGAAAACCCTCATCGACAACGAAAGCGGCGTCACCGCCTTCAAGCTCTACACGTCGCTTTACAACGACTACGGCCTGCCCACGGTGTTTGACTTCGTCAGCCGTTTCCGTTCCGGCGAGATGCCCATCGGCCTGTTCCCCTACAGCACCTACAACACGCTGGTCGTGTCCGCGCCGGAAATCCGCAACCTGTGGAACTTTACGCTCTTCCCGGGCACGGAGGTTCTCCGCTCCGGCACGACGGAAATCGACCGTTCGGTGCATTCGCAGGGCCTGTGCTGCATGATGATTGCCACCGATGACGAAAAGGTCAAAAACAATGCATGGGAATTCATGAAGTGGTGGGTCAGCGCCGACACGCAGGTGCGCTTCGGCCGCGAGATCGAAAGCATCCTCGGCTCCTCCGCCCGCTATTCCACCGCCAACACCGAGGCTCTCAGGCAGCTGGCCTGGAGCGCGCCGCAGCTCAGGGTGCTTGAAGAGCAGATGGCTTCCACCGTCGGCTTCCCGGAAATCGCAGGCGGCTATTCCACCACCCGCCACATGACCAACGCCATCCGCAGGGTCATCAACACCAAGGAGGACGCGCGTGAAACGCTGCTTACCTACGCGCGCACCATCAACGACGAGATCCGGATCAAACGCAGCGAATTCGGACTCTCGGTGGACTGATTATGAAAGAAGGGAGTGAGGCTCAATGAAATCTCTGGCTGGAAGATACCTGAGCATGAAGCGCGAAAAGCTGCGCTATGACTGGCACAAGGCCAAACGCATGAAGACCTGCTATCTGTTCCTTGCGCCGTATGCCATTTTGTTCTTTACCTTCTTCATTCTGCCCATCGCGTCGTCCATCTACTTCAGCTTCACCTACTACAACATCCTCGAAGCGCCCCGCTTCGTGGGTCTGCAGAACTACATCAACCTGATTTTGCAGGACGAGGTTTTCCTGACCGCCGTCAGAAACACGCTGGTCATTGCCGTGATCACCGGACCCATTGGATACATCCTGTCGTTCCTGTTTGCGTGGTTCATCAACGAGCTTCCGCGCTGGATCCGCACGCTGGCCGTGGTGGTGTTCTACGCGCCGTCCATCGCGGGCAACGCGTTCTTCATCTTCTCCATCATCTTCCGCGGCGACGTGTACGGCTACCTCAACTCCATCCTGATGCAGTTTGCGCTCATCGACCGCCCGATTCTGTGGCTGACCGATCCCAACTACATGCTCACGGTGATCATCATCGTGATTCTGTGGATGAGCATGGGCACGGGCTTTCTGTCCTTCGTGGCCGGTCTGCAGGGCGTGGACCGCAGCATGTATGAGGCCGGCTACGTCGACGGCATCCGCAACCGCTGGCAGGAACTGTACTACATCACCCTGCCCAGCATGAAGCCGATGCTTCTCTTCGGCGCGGTGATGTCGATTACCTCGGCATTCAACGTCTGCGACGTGCCCCGCGCGCTGGCAGGCTATCCCTCCACTGACTACGCGGCGCGCACCATCGTGACGCACCTGTTCGACTACGGCTTCTCCCGCTTTGAGATGGGTTATGCATCCGCCATCGCAACGGTATTGTTCCTTGTGATGATCCTGTGCAACAAGGCCATCCAGTCCATGCTCAGAAAGGTGGGCAACTGATATGAGTCAGCTTTCGTCCGTTCAAAAGCCCGCCAAAAAGACGCGCGGCGATCTTCTGCGGGAGCAGATGATCCTTCGCGGCGAAATTGTGCCCACCGTGGAGCCGGTGAGCCAGAAGAAGTTCATCATTGTGTCCCTCATCCTTCTGGCCGTTGTGGCCGCGCTGGTCATCTTCGCGTTTGTCCGCGTGGACATCATTGAAAGCCTGAGCCTGCAGGGACTGCCCCTTCCCCAGGACGCGGAGTACGCCTCCATCTACAAGGTCGTGCAGTTTGCGGGCATCGTGCTGGGCGCGGGATATCTGTTCTATGCGGTCATCCGCGTGCTTGCGCCCAAGCGCCGCCGTCCCAACCGCTCCATCTGGGGCGACCTGGGCATCTACTTCATGCTGGCTTTGGTGGCGGTTGCTATGGCGTTCCCGCTGGTGTTCTCCATCGCTTCTTCCCTCAAGCCTCTGGACGAGCTGTTCCGCTTCCCGCCCAAGGTTTTCCCGCAGCATGTGACGCTTGACAACTTCTCCGACCTTTTCGTCACCCTCGGCCAGAGCTATGTGCCCTTCTCGCGCTATCTGGTCAACACGTTCTTTATCACCTTTGTGGGCACCGCCGGACATCTTCTCATCGCCTCCATGGCCGCGTTTGTTCTGGCCAAGTACGATTTCCCCGGCGGAAAGACCTTCTTTGGCATCGTCGTGACGGCGCTGATGTTCTCCGGTTACGTCACCGGCATTCCCAACTACGTCATCATGAGCAAGCTGAAGATGATCGACACCTTCTGGGCGGTCATTCTTCCGGCGTTTGCCGCGCCCATCGGACTGTTTTTGATGAAGCAGTTCATGGAGGGCCTGCCCACGGCGCTGATTGAGGCTGCGCATCTGGACGGCGCCAGCGAAATGCGCATCTTCTGGTCCATCGTGATGCCAAACGTCAAGCCCGCGTGGCTTACGGTGATCATCTTCTCCGTGCAGAGTCTGTGGAACACCAACGCCGCAACCGTGATCTACTCCGAATCCAACAAAACGCTGGTCTATGCGCTGCAGCAGATTCAGGCCGGCGGCGTGGCGCGCACCGGTCAGGCTGCGGCTGTCACGGTGATTGTGATGCTCGTTCCCATCACCATCTTCATCCTGTCCCAGAGCCAGATTCTCGAAACCATGGCAAGCTCGGGTCTGAAGGACTGACCATACGAAGGGGAGGGAAAGACCATGAAAGCAGCATTCCGGCTGACGGCGCTGATGCTTGCGGTGATGCTTGTGTGCCCTCTGGGCACGGCCATGGCAGCCACCGACGGCTATTACAGCTCGTATACCTATAACTACGACTACTGGGACGACTACAAGGAAACGCCCGACGCCTACCGCGTGGAGCAGGTCATCTACAGCCCGACGCTGGGACTGGACGTGCCCATGCGCAAGCCGCAGAGCCTGTATGTACGCGGGTCCGACATCTACGTCTGCGACACCGGCAACAACCGCATCCTGCAGATCCGCCGCGAGGGCGACCGCTACACGCTCACGCGCATCATCGACAAAATTGCAGGCGCAGAACCCGAAACCCTCAATACGCCCGGCGACGTGTTTGTGGACGAAAAGGGCAATCTCTACATCGCCGATACCAACAACAACCGCGTCGTCATGGCGGACAAGAACCTCAACTTCGTGCAGGACTTTACCAAGCCCGACGACAGCACCTTTGACCAGAGCCTGAGCTTCCTGCCCGACAAGCTGGTGGCGGACACCTCCGGCCGCGTCTACGTGCTGGCCACCAACGTCAACAAGGGTCTGGTCAAGTACGAGTCCGACGGCACCTTCACCGGCTTCATCGGCGCAAACCCGGTGAAGTACACCATGTGGGACTATGTGTGGAAGACCTTCTTCACCACCAAGGCGCAGCGCTCGCAGCAGGCCGCGTTCGTGCCCACGGAGTACGAAAACATCGTCATCGACAAGGACGGCTTCATCTACGCCACCAACATCGTCTTTGACGAATACGACCTGATTTACGACAATGCCAAGCCCATCCGCAAGCTCAACAGCATCGGCAGCGACATCCTCGTCAAAAACGGCTGGTGCCCGCCCATCGGCGATCTGCACTGGGAGGAGCAGAGTCAGGATTACGGTCCCTCCAAGCTGATCGACATCACGGTTCTCGAAAACGACATCTATATCGCCTTTGACCGCACGCGCGGCAGGTTCTTCGGCTATGATCCGCAGGGCGTAACGCTGTGGGCGTTCGGCTCCAAGGGCAACAGCGACGGCTCCTTCCTCGCCCCCGCCGCCATTGACCATATGGGTCAGGATCTTTACGCGCTGGATGAAAACGAGTGCTCCATCACCGTGTTCACGCCCACCGAGTACGGGAAGCTGATCTATCAGGCGTCGGATCAGTACTTAAACGGCGATTACGACGGCTCCGCCGACACCTGGCGCGAAGTGCTCCGCTTAAACGCCAACTACAACCTCGCCTTCATCGGCATCGGCCGCTCGCTGATGCGTCAGGAGAAGTTCGAGGAAGCCATGGAATATTTCAAAATGGCCTACGACCGCGAAAACTACGGCCGCGCCTACCGCTACTACCGCAAGGAACTGATCGAGGACAACATCGTCTGGATTGTCATTGCCGTGGTCGCGGTGCTGGTGGTGCCGCTGATCATCCGTCAGGCCAAAAAGATGAAGGAGGAGGTGGAAGCGTATGAACGCCGCAAAACCGCAGGCTAAGTTCTTTCAGAGCCCCAAATGGCAGCGCTATGCGGAGTCTGTGAAATACGCAAAGCATGTCATGTTCCATCCCTTCGACGGCTTCTGGGATCTGACCCACGAGGGCCGCGGATCGCTCGCCGCTGCGCACACATTTCTGGGGATGTTCCTGCTGACGTGGGTGCTCAAATTGATGTACACCAACTTCCAGTTCATCAACGCCCCGGTGCAGTTCATCAACATCTATGAGCAGTGCGCAAGCCTCCTGATTCCGTTTCTGATCCTGTGCCTGTCCAACTGGAGCCTGTCGACGCTCTTTGACGGCAAGGGCCGCTTCCCGGACATCTACATGGCCATGTGCTACGCGCTGGTGCCCTTCGTGCTCATCCAGCTGCCGCTGATCTTCATCAGCCACATGATTTCCTTTGACGAGGCCTCCTACTACACGGTATTGATGAACGTGTCGGTCATCTGGTCGCTGTTTCTGGCCTTCGTGGGGCTGATGCAGGTGCACGACTACAGCCCGGGAAAGACCGTCATCTTCCTGGTGGCCACGGTCTTTGGCGCGCTGGTGATCCTCTTCCTCATTCTGGTGTTCTTCAGCCTTCTGAGCGACGCTCTGGGCTACTTCGTTTCCCTGTACCGCGAAATCGTGTTCAGGCTGCATTAAGGAGGCATGGAATCAATGAAACGTAAATCGATTCTGCGGATTCTGCTTCCGTGGCTCATTGTATTGGCGCTGGCAGCCGCGCTGGTGGTGTTTGTGGGCATTCCGCTCTACGGACCCAAGGAGGAATCCTCGCTCGAACCGCCGGTGATCTCCTTCTATGAGGACGGCAAGCAGACGCTCACCATGGAAAGCGACAGCCTGCTGTTTGAAATGGACGCCGAAACCACGCACTTCAAGCTCACGGAGAAGGCAACCGGCCGCGAGTGGCTGTCCAACCCGGCGGATGCAGCCAAGGACAGCATTGCCGTATCCACCAACAAGGCTGTGCTGCAGTCCACCATGATCGTGACCTATTCCTCCTCCAGCGGCACCATCGACTTTAACAACTACCAGTACTCCATCGAAAACGGCAACTACACCCTCCATCAGCAGGAGGACGGCTCCATCCGCGTGGACTATTCCGTTGGCAAGATCGAAAAGATCTACCTGCTGCCCACCGCCACCACGGTGGAGCGCATGGACTCGTTCACCTCCGAAATGAGCAAAAAGGACGTCAAGAAGGTCAAAAACGTCTACACCCTCTACAAGCCTGAAAAGGTCGCCGAGCGCGATGACAAGGACGAGCTGCTCGCGCTCTATCCGGAGCTGGCCAATCAGGAGCTGTACGTGCTCAAGTCTGACACCTCCGAAAACAACAAGAAAAACATCGCCGGCTACTTTGCCGCAGCCGGCTACACGCAGGAGGACTACGACCTCGACCAGCAGTATGTGGCCGGCAAGTCCGAAACCAGCAACGCCGTCTTCAATGTCAGCATGATCTACCGGCTGGACGGAGACGACTTCGTGGTCGAAGTTCCCTATCAGGACATGCGCTACCGTGCGGAGTATCCCATCACTGCGGTAACGGTGCTGCCGATGTTCGGCGCTGCCGGCGCGGATGAGGAAGGCTTCATGCTCATCCCCGAGGGCGGCGGCGCGCTCATCCGCTACAACAACGGCAAGCTCTCCCAGAACAGCTACTACGCCAACCTCTACGGCTGGGACTACGGCTCCGAGCGCACCGAGGTGGTCAGCGAGACGCAGGCCTCCTTCCCGGTGTTCGGCATGACCCGCGGCGGCGGATCGTTCCTGTGCATGCTGGAGGGCGCGGAGTCGTTTGCAGGCATTCAGGCCGACATCAGCATGCGCTATAACAGCTACAACTGGGCCTGCGCCAAGTATACCGTGCTTCACAGCGACCGCTACAACGTATCGGCCAAGACCGCGCAGCTGGTGTACATGTTCGAAAAGGAAATGCCCGACGCCACCATCCGTCAGCGCTACCGCTTTGTCAACAGTGACAGCTACTCCGACATGGCGAAGGCTTATGGAGACTACCTGCGTCAGCGCCATCCCGAGCTTGCGCAGGCCGAGCGTCCCGGGGACATGCCCGTGGCGGTGGAACTGGTCGGCGCAATCGACAAAACCGTGGTCAAATTCGGCATGCCTGTGGATTCCGTGGTGCCTGTCACCACCTTCGATGATGCCAGGGGCATCATCGACAGCCTCAGCGGCGTGAAGAACCTGAGCGTGCGCATGACCGGCTGGTCCAACGGCGGCGTCAACCAGAAGGTGCTCAACACCGTTCGCGTGCAGCGCCAGCTGGGCGGCGAAAAGGGCTTTGATTCGCTGATTCAGTACGCCAGAGAAAAGAACGTTCCGCTCTACTTTGACGGCGTAAGCTGCTTTGCCTACCGAAGCGGTCTTTTCCAGAACTTCATCCCCTACCGCGACGCGGCGCGCTTCACCACCCGCGAGCAGATCGAGCTGTATCCCTACTCGGTGGTTACGTTCCTGCCTGCGGACTACTTTGACCCGTACTATCTGGTCAAGCCGGAGTTTGCGCAGGAAAAGGCCGCCAACCTCATCGGCAAGCTCAAAGAGCACAACGCCTGCGGCGTGGCCTTCCGCGACATCGGAAGCCTGCTCAGCGGCGACTACAACCCCAAGGACACCACCACACGCGAAGAGGTCAAGCAGATGAACCTCGAAACCATCCGCAAGGCAAAGGACGCCGGGCAGCGCGTGATGGTCAAAAAGGGCTTCGACTACGTTTTGCCCTGCGTGGATCTGGTTACCGATATGGATCTGGACGGCACGCCCTACTCCATCATCGACGAAACCGTCCCGTTCTACCAGATGGCGATTCACGGCATGGTGGACTACACCGGACAGCCGCTGAACCTTGCCGACGACTGGCACAGCGAGCTTCTGCGCTGCGCCGAGTACGGCGCGGGACTTTCCTTCACCTTCATGCAGGAGGATGCAAAGATCCTGCAGAACACCGATCATTCCGGCTACTACGGCGCATGCTACGGCGACTGGAATGAAAAAGCCGCTGAAATCATCAGCGCTTATCAGAAGGACATGGCAGGGCTCAACAGCCAGTCCATCGTCCGTCATGAAATTCTTCAGCCCCATGTAACCGTCACGGGTTACGAGAACGGTGCAATGGTATATGTCAACACCGGCGCATCCGAGGTGAAATGCGAAGGCGTCATCGTGCCTGCGCGCAGCTATCTTGTGGTTGGGAGGGATCAGCAGTGATGACAAAGGCTCATAAACCCAAGGGTCCCGCTCAGGGCTGGGGACTGCGCGAGTCCATCCTCACCTTCATCCCCGGCACGTCGGTGTACCACACCATGCGCGCCCGCAACGCGCGCCGCGGCGTATTGTTCATCATGCCGCTGATCATCGGCTTCCTCGTCTTCATGGCCAAGCCGCTTGGCGAATCGCTCATGATGAGCCTGAGCAACGTGCAGATGAAGGTGGGCGAAGGCTACACGCGCACCTTTGTGGGCCTGAGCAATTACAAATATGCCTTCAGCGTCGATCCCTACTTCAACCAGTATCTGGTGGAGGAAATCGGCCGCATGGCCGTCAACGCCGTGGCTACGCTGGTGCTCAGCTTCGTCATCGCCGTTATCCTCAACCAGAACTTCAAGGGCCGCGCGCTCGCCCGCGCCATCTTCTTCCTGCCGGTGATTCTCTCCAGCGGCGTGCTGCCCGGCATCGAATCCCAGAATGAGTTCTATAATATGATGCAGGGCATCTCCGAGGAAATCGCTAATTCCTCCGGCGTCAACCTCTCGGCGGCGCTGGAAAACCTGCTTTCCATCTCCGGCATCGGCAGCGGCGTGTTCGACGTGCTCTTCACCATGATTGACGCCATCTACGACATCGTCATGGCCAGCGGCATCCAGATCATCGTCTTCCTCTCGGGACTTCAGGCCATCTCGCCGTCACTCTACGAGGCGGCGGACATCGAGGGCTGCACCGCGTGGGAATCCTTCTGGAAGATCACGTTCCCCATCGTAAGCCCGCTTCTGCTGGTCAACTGCATCTACACCATCATCGACTTCTTCATGAAGAACGACAACAAGGTGATGGAGCGCATCAATGAGGTCATGTACAGCCAGTTCCGATTCGGCGAAAGCGCCGCGATGAGCTGGATCTACTTCGGCGTGGCGCTTCTGTTCATCGCTGTCAGCTCCTTCATCATCACAAGGGGGATGCGTCATTATGAAGACTGAAAATGCCGT
>JAGBBE010000125.1 GCA_017938645.1 Clostridia bacterium | reverse complement strand
GGTCGCTCAGTTTGTTGTGTGCCTTGCAGGCACTGGGCTTGTTCTCTGCCCGCTCCGCTAGGGCCAGAGGGTCAGGGGGGATTTCGATTTCCCCCCTTCGACCCTCTGGACTCCCGTATCCCCCTTAAAACGACCGGGGACACCCCGGACCCCCGTAGGAAAAAGATAAAGGAAATAAGGAAGAGGAACGTGGCTAACAATTTTGCCATACTCCCGGGCGCACCCTGTGACGCGCCCTCTTCTTATCCCGATCACTCAAGCGAGCCGGGAGGCCCTCCGCCGACCGGCGGTCTGAGGAGTCAAGACGAAACTTCGTCGGCCAACTCTGCGAAGCAGTCCGGGGTGCAGGGGCTCAGCCCCTGCCCCTGCCTAGAGAAGGGTTTGGGGGGTGGGGAGATGGGAGAGACGGAGGTCCTGGAGAGCGGAATAGAGGTCGTCGAGGGCCGGAAGGGCTTCGTCGGGCCAGTGATGTGTGAGACTGGTGGAAAGACGGAGCAGGGCGGCGTCGATCTCGCGGACGTGGTGGTGGCTGATGAGGATTTTCAGCCAGCGTACGTCGTGCTGCCAGCGGGCGGTGAGAAGACGCTCGTGGGACTGAGCCTGATGCCATTGTTCGGCGAGGACGAGCTGGCGCAGGTTTTCGGCATCCTGGAGATAGGCGTGGGCGGTGCGTTCGCGCAGACGGTCGAAGTAGTGTCCACTGCCAAAACAGATGAGAGTGATGAGTGTGATCAGGATCAGGGCTCTTCGCATCTACCAGATCACCTCGCCCGGCTTCATGGCCTGACAGCGCACAGGCGGCGCATCGGCATATGGATGGACGGTGAGAACGCCGTCGGTGTCCAGAAAGCAGAGAAGAATCTCTTTGGCGTTCTGGAAGCCGAGGAGACGGATCTGATGGAGAAGCCAGTCCTCGCCGCGTCCGCACAGCGGCAGATTGTTGCGTTCGATCTGACCGTCCAGAATCAGGGTGAGAGGAATGCCCTCGTAGCCGGTGGAGATGTCCAGATCCTCCGGCGTCGCCGGACGGAACCGCGATTTCGGGAACACGCTCAGCTTACCGCTGGTCTCCATAATGGCCGTGCCGACTTCGCTGGGGCTTAAGACGCCGCCGGTGCGAAGCTCTTCGAGCAGATCGTTCAGGTTAAAGCAGAGCTTCTCCAGCGCCTTGGGATCGATCTGTCCGCGGCGGATGATCACCGTAGGCCTGCCGCTGAAAAAGGCGCGCATAAACTGGCTCTTGAGTGACAGAAGGGTAAACAGCTGGTGCAGCGCAACCGTTGCCAGCAATGGCAGGATGCCCCTCCACAGCGGCATGTCAAGGCTTTCCATGGGTGTGGAGGCAAGATCGGCGATCATGATGGCAATCACCAGTTCAAACGGCTGCAGCTGCCCGATTTGACGCTTGCCCATCAGCCGCATGGAAAACACCGCAAAGCACACCAGAATGATCGTGCGGATGAGAATGGCAACCATTTACGATTCCACGCTTTCCAGCCACATTTCCAGCTCTTCGGCAGTGGAAAAGCCGACGCCGTGTTCGACTTCCTCGCGCACGGCCGCAGGCAGCTGATCCATGGTCAATTCCAGTTCGCGCACCAGCGCCAGCGCGTCGCCGTATTTGTTTTCAAAGACGCAGACACGGTTTCCATCGCCTTTCATCACCACCAGATGATCCGGACAGAAGATCTCCGGCCGCTGCTCCATGGTGACCAGCGCAGACGAAAACGCCGTGATCCGCCACTCAGGATAGAGTGCTTCCACCTCTTTGAGGTTCTTGCCGACAAGCTCCGCAGGCGCAGTCACGCGCCGGGTGACGGTATGCTCGCAGCGCGAATAGGTAAACGTCTGCAAAAGCTCGCTGCCGGACACAAGCACGGTTTCCGGCACCGACCCCGCCTCGCTGGCCGGAGGAAGCGCGTCATCCGAAGCGGTGTCCTCGGGCGCAAGCAGGAGAAGGGAAAGAATCAGCACAGGAAGAACGACGAGTGCAAGCACAAGCGGGCGCAGGAAAAAGCGTTTCTCGTTCATGGGCGTCTCCTTTGACAAGTGATGCCACAAGCATGCCCGGAATCAGAGAAAAATATGCGGGAACGCCGGCTTTCACAGCCGGTTTTTTCTGCTTGCTTTTTTCCAAGAACAATGCTAATATAATATGTCTAGATTCGCCAAGGAGGGACCCCCTGATGAGTGTGTTTATTGGCATTCTGCTGATCATCGTATGTTTGATCATGATCGTGACCGTTCTGCTGCAGAGCAGCGAGACCTCCGGCCTGGGTGCCGTGAGCGGCGCCGCCGAGACCTTCTTCGGCAAGAACAAGGCCAAGGGACTGGAAGCCAAGCTGGCTCTGGTTACCAAGATCTGCGCGGTCGCGTTCGTGGTGCTGGCTATCATTATGATGTTCGTGGGCTAAGCAGCCGAAACCAAAAAGCGTCTTCCGGAAATGGGAGGCGCTTTTTTGGGTTTTTCGGGCATACTAAAACGTGCAAAGAAAACCTTGACACATCCCGCGAAATCATCCATAATGGTTTTGCCATTCAACAACAAAAAAAGCGGACTTTTCCATGCCGCAGAACAGGAGAGAGCGCTATGGCCATTCAGCTCATTGAGTTCCCCAATCAAAAAGGCAACCTCCCTCTTCGCTTGGCCAAGGGGCATTTTGCCACCAGCCACAGCCATTTGAATTACTACATCGACCTGACGATGACCAAGCACCGCCTGTCTGAGGCGCGCGAGGCTGCGGCAATTCTGTGCAGCAAGTTCAAGTCCTCCACGGTGATCGATACCATCCTCTGCCTTGATGGTACCGAGGTCATCGGCGCCTGCATGGCCAGCGAGCTGACCCGCGCGGGCTTCATGAGCATGAATGCGCACCGTACCATCTACGTAGTCACGCCTGAGCATACCACCGGCAGTCAGCTGATCTTCCGCGATAACACCGCGCCCATGATCGTCGGCAAGCACGTTCTGGTGCTGGCGGCATCGGTCGCCACGGGCTATACCGCCCAGGCTGCCATTGAGACCATCCGCTACTATAACGGCATCGATGTGGGCGTGTGCTCCATCTTCGCCTGCGTGGACGAATGCGAAGGCCATCAGGTTACCAGCATCTTCACCAAGGAAGATGTGGATGGCTACGAGACCCACTCCTCCCGCGACTGCCCGCTGTGTAAGGCCGGTGTCAAGCTCGACGCTCTGGTCAACAGCCATGGTGTCTCCAGCTTCTAATCCCAAAAGAAAACGAGCGCTGCAGAAAAAATCTGCAGCGCTTTTTTTGCGCCCACCCAAACCTTCCGCCCAAAACACCAGACAAAAGACCACCCAAGCGGCGGCTACGACCGGCGACATCAGGAGCGCAGGGAAATCCCCCGCCCGGTTTGAAAACGGATCAGGCGCGCGCTCGCGGCAAAGTCAATAAAGTAAGAACCCAGAGCCAAACATCTACGTCAAGCCGAATTGCGCGCCCCGTTTCCAAACCGGGCAATCAAGGGGATTTCCCGAAGCGACGCCGTCGCCAGCTTTTTGCCTACTTTTTCTGGAAAAAGTAGGACCCGTTCCTCGTGGGCACGAGTATCATGCACCGCGCGCATCCGAGAAAAAAGAGGAGCCTCTGCCATCCGGCATCAGCTCCTCTTTTCTTCCCTTACCAGCGGTTTTTCACTTTTTCAGCAAATCCAATCAGCTCGCGGATTTCCAGCACCGTTCCGTCATCCAGCACGGCCGTTCCGTCAAAGCGGCCAAATACCTGATGCTGATCGCTCTCGATCACAACTGCACTGGTGCAGGACGCGCGATCCAAAATCGGCGTAAACACCAGATTCAGCCTGTCGTCCGACGAAGTGATCTTCCACGGCCTGAGGAAGTCGTCCTTTCCATCGGCAGTCTGCGGAATGTGGAAGACAATCTCCTCCAGCTTGTGCGCAATGCCGTCGTAGAAGAGCATGTTCTCGCTGGCTTTGGATGTGTCTCCGAAGCCGTAGCCGAGATTCATGCCAAACCGGACGCCGTCCACCAGCCCGGAGGCGCTGCCCCAGTACCAGGTGTTGGAGTACGTCCATACGCCGCGGCCCCAGTCGAGCACGGCAAAGGAAGAGGCAGGATCAAACGCGTGCGTCTGACCGTCGAAGGTCACGTCGCCGGATGCGCGCAGGCAGTTGATCTTCTGGTTGTAGTAAAAGGCCGTAGCTTTCTTAGGAAACGGCGTGGCGATGACCATGCTGTCGCGCGGCACGTCGGTGAGCGTGAGGCGCGCGGTCAGGGGCTTTCCGTCCCTGAAATTGTCCACGCGGGCGGTGAGCACGCGCTTCACGCCGTCGTTTTCAAACCGGAGGGCATACTTGGGCGTTTCCACCGCCACGTCGCCCTTTACGCTGGTGGACGGAAAATTCCGCTTGCCCAGCGTCATCACGCCCATGGCGCTCCAGGTGTGCTGGAAGCCGGTTTGGAGATTGATGAGGCTCACGCTGTCCAGACTCATGTAGCTGTTGTCGGCAATGGTGAGCGCAAGCACAATATCGCCGGAGATGGCGCAGTAGTAGTCCCACTCCTTGATGCGCAGGCTGCCGCCGCGGATGGCTTTGCGGTCGTAGCGGCGCACCAGCGACGTGGCGTATCCGGCTTCGACAAGATGACCCTGCGCGTCCAGCAGCGGGCCTTTGGTGAGCAGATGCTGATTCATACGGGCTCCTTTCGTTCAGGAACGGGAAAGGGGAACTTCCACAAAGCGGTGTACCAGCCAGGAAAGCGCGGCCACAACGGCGATGGGAATCAGGATCGTCCATTCGGAGGTCAGGCCGTGCGCGCCAAGCTTGTTGAGGATCGCCAGGCCGATGTTCTGGTGCAGCAGATAGAACGGGAACGAGATGGCCGCCATCCATTTGAGCGGACGGAAAACGCCGTTGTCCAAACGTTCCACCACGCGCAGATAGCCCTCGCTCAGGCGTGCGGACTTGCGAAGGAAGATGGCCGCGCCCACGACGGCAGCGCAGGTGAGATGGCCGATGATATGTCCATCCGACTGTGCAAACACGCAGAGCGCCAGCGCCAGCACAAGGCCGATCCACGACACAATATCCTTATGGTTCTTCTTCAAAAGAGCCAGAAAGACGCCGGAGGCAAACGGCGCACAGTTTTCGGGCGTGATCCACAGATACGGAAGCCGCACCATACGGCGCGTGATCCCCTGATTGATGAACAGTTCAAACAGCACAAACGACGCGAGCACCCACAGAATGGTAAACCATTTCAGGTGCTTCTGCTGACGGATGAGCAGGATCGCGGCGATGATGAGGTAGAACCGGAACTCATACTGCATGGTCCAGTAGGCCGCGTCCACATGGGGCGTGCGCGTGAGCCACTGCAGCATCGTCAGGTTCATCACGATCGTGTCGCGGTCGGGCGCAAACGGCGGGTAGAACAGGATCATCAGCGCCGAGGTCATGAGCATGCACACCCAGTACGGCGGATAGAGCCTGCGTCCGCGCTTGACCAGATAGCCAAGCGCCTTTGAACTTTCTTTGAGCGCTGATGCGGTCAGGAAGCCGCTGAGCAGGTAAAACGCGCTCACGGCTCCCCATCCGCGCTGGATGACCACCGGCCAGCCCACGGTGCTGCCGTAGGTGACCGTGTAGTGAAACAGCATCACAAACAGCGCCGAAACCCCGCGGATCCAGTCCAGCTCCGGGATGCGTCCCGGCTTTGATTTGGCAATGGCAGCAGTCATCCGATCACTCCAAAGGTCAGATTACTTCACGGAGAAACGGTAGATGGTAAAGGTATCGTAGGTATCCTGCGGGCGCAGCACGATGGTGGCGAACTCAGGATGATGAATGGCGTCCGGATAGTGCTGGGTTTCCAGGCACATGCCGGCATATGCGCCGTAGTGCACGCCGTCCTTGCCGGTCACGTTGAGACCCTGGCCGGTATAGCACTGCACGCCGGGCTGGTCGGTGATGACGTCCATCACGCGGCCGGTTCTGGGAGAGTACAGGGTCGCAATCAGCTTGGTCTCGCGGTCGCGTCCGGCGCAGTAGTTGAAGTCCACGCCGCCGGCAGCGTTCATCACAGGATCGGTCGCGGTGTGATCCAGCACGTCGCCCATGCGCTTCATCTCGGAGAAGTCATACACGGTTTCGCCCACAGGAACCAGCTTGCCGGTGGGAATGAGGTCGGGAGACACTTCGTTGACGCTGGGTGCGAAGATCTGCATCTCGTGGCCGCGCACGTCGCCCGCATCATGGCCGTCGAGGTTGAAGTAGGCGTGGTTGGTCAGGTTGCACAGCGTGGCCTTGTCGGTGACGGCCTCGTAGTGGATGAGCAGCTCGTTATCCTTGGAGAAGGCATAGGTCACCTGCACTTCCAGCTGACCCGGGAAGCCCTGATCGCCGTCCTCGCTGACCAGACGCAGAATCAGCGCCGGGTCGCCGTCGATCTCAGCGGGTTCGGCTTCCCACATACGCATGTTGAAGCCCACCGGGCCGCCGTGAAGGTTGTTGCGGCCATTGTTCTTGGCCAGCACGTAGGTCTGGCAGTCAAGGTCGAAGGTGGCGTCGGCAATGCGGTTGCCAACGCGGCCGATCAGCGCGCCCATGCTGTTGTTGTCGGGACCGGCGTACATGGCCACGTCGTTAAAGGAGAGGTTTACATCGCCGAGCTTGCCGTCGCGGTCGGGCACCATGATTTTGGTGATGATGCCGCCGAAATCGATGATGGAAACGCTCGCGCCGGTTTCATTGGTCAGGGTGTATTCGGTTACCTGTTCGCCTGCGGGGGTCGTGCCGAAGAGATGGGTGGAAATGCTCATAGGAAGATAAGCCTCCTTTATGTTTTTTCGATTTGGAATCTTTTGTTATTGTACCACACAGACGGATGGATTTGCAATGTACAAAGGCGCAGGTGAAAAAATGGAGCCGCGGCAGAGTGAATTTCTGCAGCGGCTCCGTTTGCGGATTATGGCTTTTTCCGGAATGTCCAGTACTTGTTGATGACGAAGTTGACCGGAATGGTGATCAGCAGGTTCAGAAGCGGCGCGAAGGCTTCCGGGACATGAAGAATTTCCACCCAGAGAATCAGCATGAGGGAATTAAGCACAAAAGTCCCGCCATACGCCGTGAGAGTCTTCAGCCACGTTACGAAGTGCTCGCGGAAGGTCTTTTTCGTTCCGTCGCCAAAGACACAGCGGTTATTCCAGTAATAGGCGTTGATCGTGCTGATTACCAGCCCCAGCCCGTCGGCGATGACGTAGTGCACGCCCAGCTTAACGCACAAAAGGTACACAGCGTACGAAATGGCTGTGTTGCTCACGCCCACAATGCCGAATTTGACAAACTGCCAGATGCGTTGAATCATGTGCTGCCTCCGTTTTCGCGGAAGTGGAGGATGTAGATGCCGCCTTCGTGGGCGATGACGTCCCAGGTGATGGGGTTGGCGGTTTCGGCGCAGATCCAGTCGGTCAGGAATTGCGGCGGATCTGCCTGCGTAGTTGCGAGGAACACATCCTCGCGCAGGAAGCTTTCCGCGCCGAAGTCCCACACATCCAGCCCGAAGCGTTCAAACAGCGCTTCGCTGGCAGGAGAGCGCATGTCCCAGCCGCCCCAGTAGGAGATGTTCATGGGCAGGCCGTCGGGATAGGATGGGAAGGGATTGGTGTCGGTGGTTGCAATCTCTGTATCGGCTATATACAGACAGTCCGGATGCTGCACGGCATAGGACTCCAGTTCGGCATAGGCTCTTCCGGGTGCTTCTGTCCATGGATAGCGCTGGAGAAGACGGTAGAGCGGAGCGACGCTGACCAGCGTATGAATGAGCACAGCCGCTGTTACCGCATACAGGAAAAGACGGGATATACGCGTGCACGGGAGACAAGCCGGCAAAAGACAGAGAGTCATTACAATGGCCGGCATTGCAGCAGCGCTGACAGCGCGCAGAGGAAGCCGTCCCTGCAGGGCGAGATAGACAATCATCAACAGAAGTCCACCGGCTGTGCATACAAGCGAAAACAGAAGCCGCAGCCTTCGGCCTTTCATAAATAATGCGCCAATAAAGGCTGCAAGGCCTGCAATGGCGGCCATCGCCATGATTTTGAAGGCGTAAGCGCTTTTGGTTACTCGTCCACGGACAATCCGTTTTATATCGTTGAGATGGTCGTCAACCGTCCTCGTATCCCGCTCCTCCAGCGCGTCGTTGATCGTTTGCAGCGCTTCGGTGCTGATATCACCGTCCAGAAAGCACCAGTTCTGCGCAAGCCTGAGCGTGGTTTCGTCCCATCCGGCAGCATCCAGCGCCTCCTGTGGTACGTTGGATAATCCACGGTAGTCCAGCGCCTCGGAGCGTTCGTTGTGCCACTGCGTGTATTCGGGCGAGGCGTTCACGGCCATTTCGATCTGACGGACGCCCACCATGCCGCCGAGCACGACGGCGATCAGGAGCAGCGAAACCAGCATGGGACGCGGATTTCGTCTGGTCTTTTTGCCAGAGCCGAAATGTTCCCAGAAGACGAACAGGAACGCCAGTCCGCAGTAGGCAATGGCAGGCAGAGGCGCGTCGAGGCGGATGGCGTAGCACAGCGAAACCAGCCCGGCTGCGCCCAGCATTCCGCAAACGATCTGCCGGTCGGAGGCATGAGCATAGTCGATGGACATCACCTGCGCCGCAGCCGCTGCGCCCAGCAGCGCCGCCGTGTAGGTGAAGGTGAACTGCGTCACATACTCCAGCCCGAAAGCCACGAAGAACGCCGCCGCAAGCACTGCGCCTGCCCACATGGGCTTTCCATAGCGCACAAAGACCTGCATCAGGCCTTTGGCAATCACCGTCAGGGCGAGGAACATCAGCGCAAGCTGGGTTATGGCATACCACGGCAGGAGAGGAAAGAGCGAGTACAGCACGAACATCGGCCACACCAGCAGCCCGTGCGTGTAGAGATGAAACGCGGCGGGTCTGCCGGTTTCATAGCCCATGAGCGCACGCTGGATGATGGCATCGTCGTTCATGGCGAAGCGCACATCCATTTTAAGGGCGATAAAGGCGTAAAGCACGGCTGTCATCAGAAAGGCGATCAGCCATGCGGTGCGGCGGCAGAGTTGTTTCATGCTTACTCCTCGTAAAAATATGTAATGAAAATGCTTCCGTACTCGGTGTACACATCCCAGCCAATCGTTTTGCCGGTTTCGGCGCTCAGCCATTCGAGCATGGCTTCGGGTGCTTCGTCGCTGAGTGTGGCGACGTAGACGTCATCGCGCAGGAAGGTATCGGGCGGGAAATTCCATACGTCTATGCCGAAACGCTCAAACAGCGCCTCGTTTTCCGGCGAACGGATGTGCCAGCCGCCCCATGCGGAGATGTTGTGCGAAAGGCCGTCCGGGTAGTCCGGGAAGGCGCAGTAATCCCAGTCCAAAAGAGAGATGTCGGTGATGAACAGGCAGTCCGGACGCGCTGCGGCGTATTCCTCCAGATCATCGATTTCAATGCAGGTGTAGGGTTCGCCGTAATCGAGGAAGAAAGGGACGCGAGAGGAAATCTGCGCGTTGGAATAGAGAATCAGAAACGCCGCCAGCGCGCACAGCGCCGCGTTGGACAGACGGATGTGCGGCGTGCAGGCAGGGAGCATTCCGAATGCCAGAACGATGGCAGGCAGCGCCACCGCCGCCACGGCGCGCATGGGAAGCCTGCCCTGCAGCGACAGATAAGCAATCATCACGCCAGTTCCAATGAGCGCGCACAGCAGAACGAACACAAGCCGCAGCCGCTTTCCGGGGCTCAGCAGCGCACCGACGAAGGCGGCGGCAAGCGCAAAAAGACCGATGGCCATGCGTGGGAAGGCGGAGGGATCCTCCTGCGAGGTCGCCTTGAGCGTGGCTTTTGCTTCGCGCAGGAGATCGGTCGGGGTTCGTGCGTCGTGGCTGCGGCGGTAGGCGTTGATGGATTCAAGCGATTCGGTGGTGAGATCGTTGTCGAGAAAGAACCAGCTTTTCGTATTATGATGGGTGTGTTCGTCCCATCCGGCGGCTTCAAGCGCCTCCGGCGGGAAATCCTCCAGCGTGCCGTGATCCAGCGCTTCGATACGCGCGTCATTCCATGCGGCAAAGGCGGGCGCATAATGCTGCACTTCCCATTGACGGAACCCCAGCATCACCGCAAGCAGCACGATGGTTACGACCAGCGCCTTTGCCATCGGAAGCAGACAGCGCGCAAAGCCTCGATCCCACAACAGATACACAAAGGCAAGTCCCAGATAGGGCAGCGTCGACAGAAGCGTCTGCTGGCGCAGCGCATAGGCCAGAAGAAGCAGCGCGGCAGACGCAAGCATGCCGCGCAGGATGCCGGAGGGCGTTTCAAAATCGGCTGAGAGCATCTGCGCAACCGCTGCAGCGCCCAGCAGCGCCGCCGTCTGCGTATAGGTGATGTGCACAGCATACCCCAGCCCGAAAGCAATCAGGAAAGCGGCGGCAAAGCCTGCGCCGATCCACATGGGCTTTCCATGAAGCAGGAAACACTGCATCAGGCTTTTGGAGATGATCACAAGAGCGAGAAAAATCAGTCCAAGCTGCACCCATGTAAACCACGGAAACAGCGGTGCAATGGTATGAAGCCAGCCCAAAGGCCGGATGAGGAAGCCATGCACGTAGATGTGAAACGGCGCGGGCGAACCGCTCTCATAGCCCATGAGGGAACGCATGATGGACGGATCGTCGTTGGTGATGAAACGCACATCCATCCTAACGGCGATGAGGGTGTACAGCACAGCCGTCATCAGAAACGCAATCCCCCATGCCATCCGCCGAAGCGTGCGTTCATCTCGTGCCATAGCGAAGCTCCTCAGTACTCATAAAAATGCAGGATGTAAATATTGCCCCATTCCGACCAGATTTCCCAGTCGACGTCCTTGCCGGTTTTGGCGCTGATCCAGTCAAGCATCAGAGTGGGCGGCGGGTCGATGGCGCCGGTGGCCAGGAAGACGTCGTCGCGCAGGAAGGTTTCGGGGTCGCAGTTGAAGACGTCGATGTCGAAGGACTCAAACAACTTTACGCTCTCGGCGGACCGCATGCCCCAGCCGCCCCAGAAGGTCAGGTTGTGCGGCACGCCCTCGGAGTAGTCGGGCAGGGCGCGCATGTCGGAGCCGGAGAGGGTGATGTCGTAGAGGATGAGGGAGTCGGGCTCCATGAGCGCGTACTCCTCCAGGTCGGCCATGGCGCTGCCAAGCACCAGCTCCTCCTCCTCGCTGGGAAGCAGCGAGGGAACGACGCCCACGAGGCAGAACACGCTCCACGCAGCGCACAGGACAAGGCACAGCGCGTTTGCGGGAAGCTTTTCGGGCAGGACCTCCGGCAGGAAGGCGAAGGCGAAGGCCGAAAGCGGCAGCATGATCATCATAAAGGCGCGCAGCGGCAGACGCTGTACGTAGCCGAGATAGACGGTCATCGCGGCGCACATGGCCAGTACGATTGCAAGGGAGAGGACAACGCGGCCCTTTTTGCGAAGGATCGCAAACAACAGGCACAGCAGCACGGAAAGCGCAATCAGGCCCAGACAGCGCATGTCCATGGGGAAGTCGCGCCACATTTCAGACAGCTGCGTGCCCACGGAGGCAAAGCGGTCGGTAAAGGTGCGCGTGTCGTGCTCCACCATGTAGCGGTCGAGGGTCTGGAAGGCCTCGGTGGTCACGTCTGCGTCCAGGAAGAACCACTTGCGCACGGCGTTTCGGGTGGCCTCATCCCAGCCGACCATGTCGATGGCCTCCTGCGGGACGTTGTAGATGTTGTGGAAGTCCATCACCATGGAGCGCGCGTCGTGCCAGTCGAGATAGGCCTGCGCGTCGTTTGCCTGGATCTCCCATTCGCGGAAGGCAACCATGCCGCCAAGCGCAATGGCGATGATCAGAAGCGAGATCACCATCGGGCGAAGGGAACGCTTCGCCTTTTTGCCCAGACCGTACTGGTCAAGAACGATCATCACAAAGGCGAGGCCGCAGAAGGCCAGCACCGCAAGGACGCCCTCGTAGCGAAGCGCAAAGCTCAGAAGCACCAGCAAAAGCGCGCCCAGCATGCCGATGATCACGCGCCAGCTTCCGCGGTCATGGTCGATGGAGAACATCTGCAAAACCGCAGCCGCGGCCAGAGCCGCCGCCGTGATGGTGAAGGTGAGCTCGGTGATGTGCTTCATGCAAAGCACGGTCAGGAACATAGCGGCAAACACCGCGCCCAGCCACAGGGGCTTTTTGTGCTTTGCAAACAGCTGCATGATGCTCTTGGCGATGATCAGGCAGCTTAAAGCGAGCATCGCAAGCTGGGCGTAGGTAAACCACGGCAGATCGGGAAACGCCGCAGACAGCATTCCCAGCGGAATGGCCAGGAGGCCGTGGATCATGATGTGGAACGTGGCCGGCTCGCCGGACTCGTAGCCCATGAAGGCGCGCATGATGGTGGCGTCGTCGTTTTCAGCGTAGGTGATGTCCGTGCAGCCGATGACAAAGGCCATCAGGGCGGCGGTCATCGCAAAGGCGATCAGCCAGCACAGCGCGCGTTTGGCGGTGTATTTCATCAGTCGTTTCCTCCCTGCATACGGTCGCGTCCTTCGGCTTTCTGACCGTCGGCCACTTCAATCAAAAACGGCGGACGGCGGCGGGATGCGTCAAACGTGCGCCACAGGTATGCGCCCAGAAGGCCCAGCGTCAGCATGATCACGCCGAAGGAGAGAAGCTGGAAGATGAACATCATCGTCCAGCCGGTCACGGGGATGCGGCCGGTGATTTTGGAAACAAACGCGTCCAGCGCCCAGAGAATCGAGATCACCACGCTGATGAAGCCCAGTCCCGTGACGCAGGTGATTGGCACGGTGGAGAAGGAAAACAGCGTGTCGGCCACCAGCCGGATCTTCTTTTTGAGCGTCCAGCGGGATTTGCCGATTTTGCGCTCGCGGCGGATGTAGCTGACGGTGCCGGTTTTGAAGCCCGCCCAGAGCAGCTGGCCGTCCAGCGCGGAGTTGGGCTCGGCCATGGAGCCCAGCACGCTGATCACGCGGCGGTCGACGAGGAAGACGTCGAAGCCCTTTTTGGGCATGTTGGACAGCGCAAACTTCCGCGTCATGCCGTAGTACATGTCGGCAAAGAACTCCTGCGCCTTGCTCTCCTCGCGGCCCTCGCGCACGGCCAGCACCACGTTGCAGCCCTCCTGCCACTTTTCGTACATCTCCAGCAGCATTTCGGTGGGCTCCTGCAAATCGGCGGCCTTCACCACCGCGCAGTCGCCGGTGGAGTTGACCAGTCCGCACAGAACCGCCGCGTCGGAGCCGAAGTTGCGGCTCAGCTTGAACAGGCGGATGCGCTCGTCCTGCATGGCGAGGGAAAGCATCACGCGGTAGCTGTCGTCGCCGCTGCCGTCGTCCACCATGACGATTTCCACGTCAAAGTCAACCTTGTCCAGGATCTTTTCCTTGATGTCCTGATACAGCGGCGGCAGGTTTTCGGCGTTAAAGTATACGGGAATGACAATCGACATTTTAGGCACGGCCGTTTACCTCCCTGACAAAGGCGTCATAGTCGCGGATGTATTCGTCCGGGTCGTAGGGCTCGTTGGAAAGCACCAGCAGCACGCTGTCGGGCGAAAAGTCGTACATGTCCTTCCAGATCATTCTGGGCAGATACAGCCCCGTGTGCGGACGGTTGATGGAAAACACGGCTTCGTTGCCGCGTCCGTCGTCCACGCGCACCTTGCTCTGACCGGCCACGTTGATAAAGACAAACTCGCTTTTGCGGTTGGCGTGGCGGCCGCGCACAACATTGGCGTCCGAGCCGTAGATATAGAACATGCGCTTGATTTCAAAGGGAACGTCCTTCATGCCTTCGACCACGACCAGATGGCCGCGCTCGTCGCCGTGCTGAGGGAATTCCACCATTTGTACGCCAGTGAGCTTCATTTCTTATGCCTCCCGGTACACTTTGGTATAGATGCGGTTTAAGGAGTGGAGCGCGCCGTAGCCCTCCTTGTTCTGGATGAGGCCGGTGTTGAGCACGCGCCCGCGGTCGTGCGTGGAGGTGCCAAACGACACCGTCTTTGCGCCGGATTCGAGTCCGAAGCGGATCACGCTGTCGTAGAGGAAGGTCGAGGGCACATAGCCGCGAACATCCGGCGCAGTGGCCAGATACTGCGTGTGCAGCACATGGGCCCCGGCAAAGAAAAACAGGCACGCGCCGGCCACCATGCGTCCGTCCATATCAAAGACGCCAAGAAAACGCACTTCGTCACGCAGACGGACGTCGTGGAAGTCGATCAGCTCCTCCAGCGTGTGCACGGGCTTTGCGTCAAACTTGGTGAGGTTGATGCAGAGCAGTTCGTAAAACGCGGCGATTTCCTCATGACTGTGGAGAACGCGGTACGAAAGCCCGGCCTTGACGCACTTTTTGAGGTCGTAGCGCTTGTTGAAGGAATACTGCGCCACAAGCTCCTCGTGCGTGCGGCCTTCCAGGGGCAGATACGCGGCGATTTCGATCTCGTCGGTGTAGCCCGCATGATAGAGCGCGTACTGCAAACAATCCGTGGGCAATGTGGAAAACAGATCGCTGGTCAGCTTGAGCTCGCACTTGTCAAAGCCCTGCGCCTGAAAGCTTTCGTCCAGCGCAGAGACCAGCTCCACCAGTTTCGGCGCGCGCAGCATTTCCGCGCCCACGATGATTCCGCCAAACGTGCTGCCGGGATGGGAGCGGAGCATGCGGCATCCGTCCACCGTTTGCGCGGCGGCGGGCACCACGGCGCACAGCTCCTGACCGTTGTACACCATGACGGATGCATCGGTGAAGCGGCCCTGGGGATGGTAGTTCAAAAACCGGCGGGTCTGAAGAAAGGTGCCGTTCATGGCATGGGAGAGAACAAAATCGTCCCATTTGTCGCGCCGGGACTCGTCATAGGGCTGAATGGTATAAGACATGCTGTTCCTCACTGGGGCGCAAAGCGGTTGATGGTTTCAATAACGCAGGTGATTTCCTCATCCGTCATGCCGTTGAACATGGGCAGGCTGAGCACCTCGCGGGCGGCCTTTTCGGCAATCGGGAAATCGCCCTCATGATAGCCCAGATGCTCATACGCCTCGCTCAGGTGCGGCGGGATGGGATAATGGATTTCACTGCCCACGCCGTTTTCGAGCAGGTAGGCCTTCAGCTCGTCGCGGCAGGCGGTGTGGATGACAAACTGATGCCACGTGCAAACCACGCCCGGACGGACCACAGGCAGCGCAATCAGCGGATTTTTGATTTCAGCCAGATAGCGGCCCGCGATGCGGCGGCGCTCGGCGTTGAAATCATCCAGATGCTGAAGCTTCACATGGAGCAGCCCCGCCTGCATTTCGTCCAGACGGCTGTTCATGCCGACTTCCTCGAAGTGGTACTTCTTCTGGCTGCCGTAGTTGCGAAGCGTCCGGCACTTCTGGGCGATGGCTTCGTCGTCGGTTACGAGGCATCCGCCGTCGCCGAAGCCGCCCAGCCCCTTGGTGGGATAGAAGCTGAAGCAGCCGATATCGCCGAAGGTGCCGGTCTGTCTGCCATGGAAGGTGGTGCCGTGGCTCTGGGCGCAGTCCTCCACCACGCGAAGGCTGTGGCGGCGGGCGATTTCCATCACGCGCGCCATGTCGCAGCTCTGGCCGTAGAGATGCACGGCGAGAATGGCGCGGGTTCTGGGCGTGACGGCGGCTTCGATCTTGTCCGCGTCGAGGTTGTCATACTGATCCGGCTCCACAAAAACGGGCTTCGCGCCGTTGACGGTGATGCCCATGACGCAGGCGATGTACGCATTGGCGCAGACGATCACCTCGTCGCCCTCGCCGATGCCCAGAAGCCGGAAGGCCAGAATCAGCGCATCCAGACCGCTGGCCAGACCCACGCAGTGCTTTGCGCCCACGTAAGAGGCAAAGGCGGCTTCAAAGGAGCGAACTTCGTTTCCGAGGATGTACCAGCCGCTGCGCAGAACCTGGACGGCCTTCTGTTCATATTCCTGAGCGTGCAGCTCGAACTGCCGCCTGAGATCATTTGCAGGAATCATGGAAAATCGCCTCCAATATCCATATGAATCCACTATGTATTATAGCTGTACGGGCTTCAAAGGTCAATGAGATCAGGGCTTGATGGGAGGAAAAAGCAGGTTTTTCCGATTTCCAGAATTTGACACAAAAGCAAAAGCGTACTATAATGTAAAGACACTTTACGCGAAAGGCGGTACCCCAAAAATGAAAAAACTGTTTGCTCTGGTTCTGTGCCTGCTGCTGTCCTTCTCCTGCGCCATGGCGGAAGAACTGCCTGTAATTGAATTCGACGAGGCGAATCTCGAAGGCATCGGAGGCGAATGGATGCTGCTGGAGAACTTCGGCCTGCAGCTGTTCGTTCCCGACATCTTCGGCTTCCTTGAAGTTCCGCAGGAACAGGCTGATCAGGGAATCATCGCCGTTATGGCAACCGAAGACCTGAGCGCCAGTATCTCTCTGGCCTACAGTCCTCTGATGGATCATCTCGGAAACCAGATTCCCGGCCACGCCGAGCTGGTGGAATACTACGCCAGCAACGGCTATGAAAACATCGCCACCTGCCTGATCAACGGTCTGGAAGCCACCAACTTCGTCATCGAAAACAGGGATATGATGTGCATGGTCTACTTCCTGGCCGACGGCAATGCCCTCAGCTTCTACTACACGCCCATTTCCAACGAGAATATGCTGGCTCTGCATTCCATCATCGCCTCCACCGTGATGCTGGCTGAAGCGGAATAAGAAAACAGCCCGACAAAAAAGATCCAAACCGGTTTCCCGGTTTGGATCTTTTTTTGATGCCTGAATGAATCAGCGGATCACAATCACCGCAAGCTCGCTTTCGGGCAGCGGGAAGGTTACGCAGCCGTTTTCCACACTGCAGGGAAGATCGATGGCGTTTTCCTCGTCGCCGTACAGACGCGCTTCGATCTTCGCTTCAGGCTTGTTCCACTGCACGGTCACGTCTCCGCAGAGGTTTCCATGCCTGTTGGCGGCGGCGATGAGCGTGCCGCCGTCGATTTCGTAGCGCTTGACCATCTGGCCTTCCGGCGCATTGATAATGCCCACCGTGTCGCGGAAGATGCCGAAGCCGTAGGTTTTGAGCCACTTGACCCTGAGCGCAACGGTCTTTTTCAGCCGTTCGTGCTGCTGGGGATCGTCGCGCCAGTTGTTGTCCCACTCCAGATCGTAGCACCAGAAGTACATGCCGCACACGAACGCGCGGTAGAGCATGCCGGTGGAGTTGCGCGCGATGTGCTCGGCGCGCATGCCGGAGTTGCGGCGCGGGTTCATCATGTCCGTCAGCACCTGATCCGGGAATGTATAGCGGTACATTTCCGGCAGGGCGATGCTGTAGTTGCCCATCAGCGTGGTGATGAGCTGGGCGGAGGCGCCGCGGCCGAAGACGTCGTTGGAGCCTTCGTAGATCAGCGCCATGCCCTCGGGATCATAATCGGCGATCATTTCTTCGATCAGTCGGGTATAGCCCTCGTTCCAGCCGTTGCGCGTATGGCCGTGCTCGTGCGATTCGTTGTAGCACTTGATGGAGCGCGCCATGGCGAGCTGGTCCAGGTACATGCTGTCGGCGCCGATGACATGGGTGAGGTAGTTGACGGTATCCAGAAGCTGTTTGCGCCAGTTGGAGTTGATGCACATGGAGGCGAAGCTCACGTCCGCCGCGCCGTATTTCTCCTGATAGTAGGAGCCGTCGCGGTTGAGGATGGCGAAGTTTTTGAGGTTTTCCTGCTGGTCCTCAAAGCCAACGTTGCACAATCGGGAGTTGATGTAAAACGCCACGTGGCCGCCCCGGGCCTTCACTTCGGAAAGCGCATCCTTCAGCTCCTGCTCGGTGCCCAGCTTCGGGTTGACCTCATAGTGCGGGAAGCCGTAGTCGAAGCCGTCGCGGTTCCAGCCCGCGAGCAGAAGATGGTTGAAGCCCATTTCCTGCGCCATGTCGTACAGATGCGGAATGTCCTTGAATTTATGGACGATGCCGCCGCCCTGATACTGGAAGTCATAGTGCGCCATCAGTCCTGCGGATTCCATGAACCACTTCGGACGGTGCGTCTGCGCCATGGGCTCATGCACGCTTTCAAACCACGTGCGGTAGTCGTCCGCCGCCCAGTGCCAGTCGCCCTCATGGAAGGCAAGGATGCATTCCTCGCTCTCCCATGTGCCGCGCTCAAGGCAGGTTTCGTGCACAATGGCCAGACCCATGCCGGGATAGGCTTCGCTGAAGGATTCAGCCCTCAGGCCCATCATATGTGTGCCGGAGGTGCGGCAGGTGATGTACAGTCCCGTGTTTTCGGTGGGATCGTACAGGTCCAGCCACAGCATGGAGGCCGGGCCCGAGTAGGGCATGTGCATCACGTACGCGCCGCGGTCGTCGGCCTTGCCCACGCCGACGTTGGCCTGACGGTTTTTCACATACTCCTGCCATTTCCAGTTGATGATCTGCTTGGGCTGGGCCAGCTCTCTGGTGGGATTGGTGATCTTCCGGCCCGCAAAATGCGGATACACCAGCACATCGTCCTCCCACGTCTCGCCCAGCCACAGGCCGTCGATGGCCGGGAAGTGGACGGTATCCACTTCCCAGTCGGTATTGTTGCTCAGCGACATGTTCCACTTCGAGCGGCAGTCGCCTTCCGGCAGCTCAATGGTGATTTTTGCGCTCATGTCCACCGGCAGACCCACCTTGATATCCACCGGATTGATGCCGCTGGCGCTGGAACGCATATCCACAAGCGCGTCCTGCGTGGTATGCAGCACCAGCCCGGGATAGGTGATAGTGATCTTCGCGCTTCTGTCCTGCTGATCGACGTCGATCACAGGCGTGAGCGCTTCGTTTTCGCGGATGTCCAGATAGCGCGGCACGTGCAGGCGTTTCAGGCCCGCTTCGGTGTGCACAACGGCGTCAAACAGAGACCATGTCTTGCGCACATGGTTCTTGGCTGCGTTGTCCCACGTGCTTTCACGCACAAATTCCAGCACTTCGCCGTTGAGCGCGTCCAGGGCGATGGAGATTACGCCGTTGGTGGCGTGCAGTCGGGATTGGTACATCTGTTCTGTCCCCCTGTATGAATGCGCCTCTCAGCGGATGACGATCACAGCCAGCTCCGCTTCGGGCAGATCGAACGTGACACAGCCGTTTTCCACCGTGCAGGGAATGCTGATGGCGTTCTCTTCGTCGCCGTACAGGCGCGCTTCGATCTTCGCCTCGGGCTTGTCCCATTCGACGGACACCCTGCCGCAGAGGTTTCCATCCTTGTTGGCAGCGGCGATGAGCATGCCGCCGTCGATTTCGTAGCGCTTGATCATCTGATCCTTCGGCGCATCCACAATGCCCACGTTGTCGCGGAAGGTGCCGAAGCCGTAGGTCTTGAGCCACTTGACCCTCAGCGCCACGGTTTTCTTGAGGCGCTCGTGCTGCTCGGGGTCGCGCCGCCAGTTGTTGTCCCACTCGAGGTCATAGCACCAGAAGTACATGCCGCACACAAACGCGCGGTAGAGCATCATGGTGGACTTGCGGGCCACGTGCTCAGGACGCATGGCGGAATTGCGGCGCGGGTTCATCATGTCGGTGAGCACCTGATCCGGGAAGGTGTAGCGGTAGACTTCCGGCAGGGTGCCGACGCCGCCGTGGGTGGTGATGAGCTGTGCGGAGGAGCCGGGGCCGAAGACGTCGTTGTTGCCCTCATACAGGAAGGCCATGCCCTCGGGATCATAGTCGGCGATCATTTCCTGAATCAGCTTGCTGTAGCCCTCGTTCCAGTTGTTGCGGGTGTGGCCGTGCTCATGCTCGGGGTTGTAGCACTTCACGGAGGTGGCCATGGCGAGCTGATCGAGGTACATGCTGTCGGCGCCGATTTCATGGGTGAGGTAATTGACGGTGTTGAGCAGCTGCTTGCGCCAGTTGGAGTTGATGCACATGGAGGCGAAGGTGACGTTGGCCGCGCCGTACTTCTCCTGGAAACGGCTGCCGTCGCGATTGACGATGGCGAACTTTTCGAGGTTCTCCTGCTCGTCCTCAAAATCGATGTTGCACAGACGCGAGTTGATATAGAACGCCACATGGCCGCCGCGGGACTTGACGTTGGCCAGCGCGTCCTTGAGCTCCTGCTCGGTGCCGAGATTGGGGTTGGTTTCGTAATGCGGGAAGCCGAAGTCAAAGCCGTCGCGGTTCCAGCCGGACAGAAGCAGATGGTTGAAGCCCATCTCCTGCGCCAGATCATAGATGTGCGGAATATCCTTGTACTTGTGCACGATGCCGCCGCCCTGATACTGGAAGTCGTAGTGCGCCATCAATCCGGCGGATTCCATAAACCACTTGGGACGGTGCGTCTGCGGAATCGGCTCATGCACGGACTGGAACCAGGTGCGGTATTCGTCCGCGCCCCAGTGCCAGTCGCCCTCGTGGAAGGCAAAGACGCATTCTTCGCTCTCCCACGTGCCCTTTTCAAGGCAGGTCTGATGCACAATGGCCAGACCCGTGCCGGGATAGCCTTCGCCGAAGGTTTCGGCGCGCAGGCCCATCATGTGCGTGCCGGAGGTACGGCAGGTGATGTACAAGCCGGTGTTTTCGGTGGGATCATACAGATCCATCCACATCATGGAAGCCGCGCCGGAGTAGGGCAGATAGCGCACATAGGCTCCGCGGTCGTCCAGAGTGCCGGTGGCCTCGTTGAGACGATAGGTGTACTGATATTCCTGCCACTTCCACGTGATTTCCTGCGGCTGAGCGGACAGCTTTTTGGTGGGGTTGACCACCTGCATGCCGGCAAAGTGCGGAACCACCAGCACGTCGTCCTCCCAGCTTTCGCCCAGCCACATGCCGTCGATGGCGGGGAAGTTGACGGTATCGACCTCCCAGTCGGTGTTGTTGGTAAGCGTCATATGCCAAATGGAGCGGCAGTCATTTTCGGGCAGCTCGATGGTGATCTTCGCGCTCATGTCAACCGGCAGGCCCACTTTGATATCCACCGGGTCGATGCCGCCCGCGCCGATCTTCATATCGACATTGCCGCTCTTGTCGGTGTGCAGCACAAGGCCGGGGAAGGTGATGGTGACCTTCGCGCTCTTTTCCTGCTGGTCGATTTCGATCACAGGGGTGAGCTTTTCATCACCGCGCACGTCCAGATAGCGCGGCGCGTGCAGGCGCTTGTTGCCCTCCTCGGTATGAACGATTGCATCAAACAAAGACCATGTTTTGCGCACATGGTTCTTGGCTACGTTATCCCACGTGCTTTCGCGCACAAACTCAAGAATCTCGCCGCTCAAAGCGTCCACGGCGATAGAGATGATGCCATTGGTAGCGTGCAGTCTGGACTGATACATATGGATCCTCCTTGCATTGGCTCTGGTGGTATGAAATTGGGGTATGGAATCGAAACAGATTAGGTGTATTGTAGCATATTTTCCGGGGTGCGTCTATGTGCAGAAACGAAAAATCCCGCCCTTTTGATAAAGGGCGGGAGGAGTGGGTTATTCGGCGAGTTTAAGCTGTGCTTCGTAAAGCTGGCGGTCGAGCGATTCGTTCAGGTCCAGATACATGGGCGCGAGGAACGCTTCGACCTCGTCGTCGGTGATGCCGGTGAGCTTTTCGATGCTTTCATTGAGCCCGCGGAAGGTCTGCATGAGGTTGTACCATCCCTGCGTGCCGGTGGGGAGCTCGGATTTCAGCGTGGCAATCGTGCCGGTGAGAAGCTCCTTGGCCGAGTCGATGGTCTTCCAGTTGCGCAGGAAGGTGTCGAGCTCAGCCAGCGCGATGTCCTCCACGGCGGCCTTGAAGAACGAGGCGACCACCTTTCCGAGGTTGGCCACGGCATACTCAAAGCCGGAGGAATACTCAGAAAGCACATCATCCACGATGGGCATGCACATGCCCTCCACGGCCTGATTGAGCACGTACACATTCCTGAACAGGCTCAGCGAGTCCTCAACGCGCTGATAGTCCCATTTGCCGCTGCCGTCGGTGGCGTCGACAAGGCTGAAGGCCTGCGCGGCGGTCTGCGCGCCGTAGGCAAAGTTGGCCGCCAGCATGATCTCCGTGACCATGAATACATTGTCGGAGGTCGTAACCTTGTCCAGAATGTCCAGCACATCGCCCCAGAGGCTTGCGCCGCCGGTGAGCGCCGCCTTCAGCGCGCCCTCGGCCAGACTGCCCAGCGTTTCCATGAGCATATCGGTCTGCAGGAAGCGCTGGAGGGTATCGGCATAGTCAGCCGATACGGACGCAAGATCGCGCGCCAGAGGCGCAAGGATCAGATCCTGCGTGGTCACGTACATGTGAACCGTCCACAGTTTGCCAAGCGTATCCAGATCCTTGACCGGCTTGTGCTCGTCGTTCATAAAGAAGAAGCTCTGATCGCCGCAGGTCTTGAAGACGCCGTTGTACTCCTTGAGCAGCTCGGCCTTGTAGTAGGTGTTTCCATCCACGACGATGCGGGAGAGAATCCGGAAATACTCATTGGGGATGCTCTCTTCTCCGGTTTCGGGCACGGAGGGCGTGGGCGTGACGGTGGGCGTATCAGACAGGCCCAGATCGTACATGAGCTCATTTTTGACCGCGTAGGTGTGCGCGGTGCTGCCTTCTGCGCAGTGGATGGTCACAGGCACGCGGACGGTGAGATTGCTGAAGAAAACATTTTCGCCAATGGTGGTGACGCTGCGGGGAATCTCGATCTTTTTGAGCTTGTAGCAGTTGGAGAAGGCGCTTGCGCTGATGGTGGTCATGCCGGAGGGAAGCGAAACTTCCGCCAGCTTCTCGCAGCTGGTGAATGCGGCCATGCCGATGGTTTTCAGCGTGGAGGGAAGATCGATGCCGGTCAGGCTGGTGCAGTCCGCAAAGGCGCCTTGATCGATGGATGCAATGCCCTCGGGAAGCGTCACACTCTGCAGGCCGGAGCAGTTCGCAAAGGTGAATTCGGGTACGCTGGAAGGCCCGGCCGGGAAGTCGATGCTGATCAGATTGGGGCAGTCCATGAACAGACGGATGCCCATCTGAGAAACGCGCCTGGGCATTTCCACGTAACGCAGACTGGTGCATTCCTGGAATGCGCTGGTCTCAATCAGCGTCATTTCACTGGGCAGCGTCACGGAGGTCAGGGAGGAACATCTGGCAAAAGCGACATGGTCGATGACCTTGACGCTTTCAGGAATCACGACAGTCTGCAGCGTGGTGCATCCGCCGAAGGCATTATATCCGATTTTGGTTACGATCTGCCCGTTCAGAACGGTCGGAATGGACAGGTATTTGTCGTCTCCGCGGTAGCCGGTGATCTCGCAGGTTCCGTCGCTTAAGGTGAACGTCATAAAGTCCGGCAGAGGCGTCGGCGTGGGGGTCGGCGTCGGCGTTGCGGTCACGACCGGCGTGGGAGTGGGAGTCGGGGACGGCGTAGGCGTGGGTGTTGCGGTGACAACCGGCGTGGGAGTCGGCGTAGGTATTGCTGTGGGCGTCGGAACGATTGTGGGCGCAGGCGTGGGCGTCGTGCCCAGATACAGAACCGGGATGCCATAGCGGTTGGCATAGCTCTCGGCTTCGGAGCCGAGGGTGACGTACAGGGTCAGCGCATTACAGCCCGAGAAGACACTGCTGCCGATGGAGGTAACGGTTTTGGGCACGGTCAGCATCTCCATGGCGGAGCAACTGGAGAAGGCCATCTCGCCGATGGAGGTCAGGTTCTGCGGCAGAACCACGAACTTCATGGCTTCATTATTCATGAAGGCATAGGAGCCGATGGATGCAATGCCCTTGGGCAGGTTCACGCGCTCCAGCTTTTCGCAGGAGGCAAAGGCGGAACTGCCCACGCTGCCGGTGAGGTGCGGCACGAAGTCGGATTCTTCCAGCGTGACCGTCGTCAGGCTGGTACAGAGGTAGAACGCCACGTCGCCGATGAAGGTGATCTTTGCGCCCAGATGAACTTCGCGCAGGCTTTCGCACTCCTGGAAGCAGCGCCTGCCGATGGTCTGCAGATCGCCGGCAAGCACGGCGGTTACCAGCTTTCCGCAGCTGAAGAAGGCGTTTTCGCCAAGTGTCTGCACACTGGAGGGCAGGGTGAGCGAGGTCAGACTGTCGCAGCCGTAGAAGGCTTCATTGCCGATGGTGAGCAGGCCGTCGTTGAGAACAAGCTCCTGAAGTTCATGGCAGTAGAACGCGCTCTCGCCGATATGACGTACCGGCGCGCCGCCAAGCTCGGCGGGAACGACGACCTTCGAGGCCTTTCCGGTGTAGGCGGTAATGGTTGCCTCTCCGTCGGAAATGATGTAATCAAAGCCCTCGGGATCTTCCGCAGGAGCGGTGGGCTCGGGTGTAACGACGGGTTCTGCAGTGATGGTCGCGGTGGGAACAGGCACAACGGGACCGGCACTGTAGGTGGTGTGCGGAATGCTGTTGTTCAGAGCGTGGGTTTCGCCTGCGGAGCCGGAGACCACTTCCAGCGTCAGGTTTTCACAGTCAGTAAAAGGCATTGTGCCGAAATGGATCAGCGTGGAGGGCAGACGGACGGTGCTGAGATTCCAGCTGTAGGCAAAGGCAAAGTCGCCCAGCGTGGTCACACCCTCGGGCAGGATGACGGAGGAAACGCCGCAGTCCTCAAAGGCAGAAGCGTGGATAGCCGTTACGCCCTCCGGAACTGTGAACAGCTCGTCAGTCCGTCCGCTGGGGAATGCCAGCAGCTGGGTACGGTCTGCGTTGTACAATACGCCGTCATAGGAGTCGAAATGCGCGTTTCCGCTGGTTACGTCGATGGCGGTCAGATGATTGCAGGAACTCAGAGCGCCGTCGCCCAGCGTTTCAAGCGATGCGGGCAGGATGATCTGCCGCAACGCTTGCATGCTGTAGAAGGCATAGCTGCCGATTTCCTTCAGGCCTTCGGGCAGGGTGATGGCAGTCAAGTGGTCATTGCAGTAGAAAACCTCGTCCTCGATTCTTTCCACGCCCGCGGGTACAGCATAGCTCTTGCGCATGCTGCCGTTGGGATAGAGCAGGAGCTCTTTTCCGTCCGCAGAAAACAGGACGCCGTCGGTCAGCCTGTAGGTTTGGCTGGCGCTGCCAAGGGTGATGGCATTCAGCGCATTGCAGTACGCAAACGGAGAAAGGCCGATATCGGTCACGCTGGAGGGAATATAGATGCTGCGAAGCATGCGGCAGCCCATGAACGCCTGTGTGCCGATGTTTTTCAGCCCTTCGGGCAGGGTGACGCGGGTCAGCGTCTGGTTGTAGACAAACGCACCCATGCCAATGGACGTGACCGGCGCGCCGCCAAGCGAGGCAGGTATAGTCACCTCAGTGGCGCTTCCGTTGTAGCCGGTCACGGTTGCTTCTCCGTTTGAGAGGGTATAGGTGAAGCTCGCAGGATCGGAGTCGGTGATTCCGGCAATCAGGAAACCCTTGTCCGCAGCCCACTGGCGCGCGTAGCTGCCCTCGGGCGCGGTGACGAGAAGATCCCGGCAGCCGCTGAAGGCGTCGTCAGAAATCTCCCCGAGAGATGCGGGCAGCGTGACTTCCTGAAGCGTGCTGTACGCAAAGGCCAGAGGACCGATCTCCTCCGCGCCTTCCGGCACGATGGCTTTGGAAATGCCCTCTACGCCGTAAAACGCCATCTCCTCGATGTGCTTCGTACCGGCGGGCAGAATCAGCAGGCCTTCCTCGGCGGAGGCGGCAGGCAGAAGCAGCATCAGGGTCAGCATCAGGCACAGGATGCGCTTGAATGTATTCACAACAATCATCCTCCGGGAATGAATCAATTTTTTCCATTTTGATTATAGTGTACGCCGCTCCGGATGGCAAGTACAAAAAACCCCGCCGCCCTTGGAAAGGCGGCGGGGAAAGAATGTTTTTATGCAGTTGCTCACCCGATCACAGGCAGGCTGGCGGCGGCCACGGACTGGCCGACGCGGCGGCTCTTTTCGTCGGGCAGGTTGACCTGCATCTTCAGCTCGGGATACTCGGTGTCGAGGACTTCCTGAGCCTTGGCCAGCACGAGGTCGCCGCCCTGGCCGGACGTCACGCGGCCCATGAGGAGCACGTGGTTGATGTCGTAGAACATGGCGTAGAAGGCCAGGGTGTAGCCCAGGTAAACGCCGATGGTTTCGTAGATCTGACGGGCGCCTTCGTGGCCCTCGAGCATCTTGCCCTGCACGATCTTGAGCTTTTCAGCGGGAGAGAGGGCGGGATCCAGCTCGATGCCGGCGGCGGGAGCCAGCTTGATGACCGCGTCCTGAGAGAAGTACTTCACGCCGCAGCCGATGTCGCCGGACCACTCGTCTTCCATGGCGGTGGGGGCCAGATCGCAGGGAACAAAAGCGAGCTCGTTGAGCCAGCCGGTGATGTTGCCGTCGGTGTCAACGTAGCCGCCGGCTTCGCTGGTGCCCATGGCGATGCCCAGGATGCCGTTCTCGCCCAGGCTCATGGCGCCGGCCAGAGCGGTCACGTCGCCGTCGTTGCAAACGGTCAGCGGCACGTCGCCGATTTCCTTGGCAGCGCGGATGTAGATGTCCTTGACGTACTTGTCGTAGTTCTCCTCGTCAACCTTGATGAAGAGGCTGGCGCGCATGGTGCGGTTGGCTACGTATACGCCGGCGGAGGAAACGCCGATGGCGTCGACGCGGGGCATCTTGGAGGCGGCGGTCTTCATGGCGGCCACGATGCCTTCGTAGTGGTAGTTGGGATCGGAGTTGGTCTTGGGGAACCAGACCACTTCCTCGGAATAGACGGATTCGCCGTTGACTACGGCAGAAACCTTGCGGTCGCTTCCGCCGGCGTCAAAGCCGATGCGGCAGCCGTCCAGATGACGGCCGATGGCTTCGGCAGCTTCCTTCTTCTCGGGAGCCTCTGCGATGGTGGCGGCGTAGAGAACTTCAAAATCGCTCTCATATACGTTGGCCATAAAGTCGAAGTCGAACTCGCGCTTGCCGCCCAGGCAGTACTGCGCCTTGATGCCTTCGTACACGGTCTTGGAGCCCGCGATGGTTACGCGGAAGCCGCCGTATACCCACAGCATGGCCTTGACCATGCGCTCGACCATGGCGATGTTGAGCTCATCGTCCATGCCCTCGGGCAGGATCTGCATATCCTGGGTCGCAACCAGCTTGTCGTTGCGTTCCAGAGCGATGCGGATCATGGGGCCGTTCTCTTTTTCAGCACGGGCCTTGAAATCGCACAGGCTGCGGTAAATAGGGGTAAACGCTTTGTCCAGGGGAGCCAGAACCTTCAAGTTTTCCATCGTGAGCGCCTCCGAATCATAGAATGTGTATGGGGTTGTATTGTTAACAACGTCATATTTTCTCTCATTGTGCATTATATCGTATGGAAGTTCGTTTGTCTATCCCTTTTTCCGTTTCCGTTCGCGCACGGGAGGAACGGACAGGTCGTAAAGCGGCACGCACGCCGGCACGGGCATGCTCTCTGTGGGCACGGCGTCGGGGATGTCGTCCTCGTCGTCGTCCTCTTCCTCAAAGAAAAGAAGATCCTCAAAGGGTTCGTCCTCTGCGGGCGCAGGTTCCGGCTCTGTGGGCCGGAGCGCCGGGGGAAGCTGCACGGGGCCGAAACGCGCCGGATGCAGAAGCGGCTCGGGCTGCGAAGGCGGAGTTTCCGAAAGCACAGCGGGTGAAACAGACGGTGCGGCCTGCGGCGCGCTGCGCGGCTTCAGACCGTCCGGCGGCATGGGATGCAGGTGGGAAGAGGGTGACATAGAGCGTCTCCTTTGCGGGGTTTCTGCGTCTGATTATAGCACAGATTGCAGTTTGGGTGAATGGCTTTCTACGAATATATGCCGTTTGTTGACAGAATCAACAAATACGGAAAATAATGGATGGCGTTTCTATTGACATTGACTTGCGGAATCACTATAATGAACATGTATGCTTGTATAAAGGGGGTAGTATGCCCATTTCAGGCTCGTACAGCGCAATGGAGCTTCGAAGACGCGGGGTGCTGATCCTTTGTCTGAGCATTTTGCTCGCATGGTTTTTTCCCGTAACAGACGCGTCTGCGGCCGGGACGTTCGCCCTGGGCGTCAAGCGCGGCAGCTCCTATGTATACATCAACGAGAAGGAAATGTTCGTCACCGTGACGCTGGAGGGCGGCAGCGCACCGTATACGGTCGAGGCCGACTTCTCCGTGGGCGGCGAAAGCCGGGAAGTGATCGAAAAAACCTTCTCCCATGCGGGAACCTATACCATCAGCCGCATGCCGCGCAAAGGCGGCGAATGGAAAATCACCGTTACCGCCCGGGATTCCCAGGGCGCGCAGAAAAAGCGTTCGGTGGAAATCAAGGGCTCCACACGCTCCTATGATACCGAAGAGGCGTATCAGGACGGTCTGGAGCGGCTTAAGCTCACCGGCGACTGGCGCGCTGATTTGGTCACGGTGGCGCAGTTTCAGCTGGGCTACCGCGAAAGCACGTCGGATTACATCGAGGGCGGCAGCGGCGAGGAAATCGGCGCCACGCGCTACGGCATCTGGATGGGCGATCCCTACAGCGAATGGTGCGCCACCTTTCTGGCCTACTCCATGATGAAGGCCGGGATGACCATCGCCGACGACCTCAGCTATGCCGACGTCATCAAGTGGCTTGAAATCATCACCGATATGGGCGCGTACCATCGGCGGGACTATCAGCCGCAGACCGGCGACATCGTGTTCCTGATCCCGAAAAACACGAACTTTATCGGCCATATGGGCGTGGTGGAGTTCGCCACGGAAAACACCATCGGAACCATTGAGGGCAATGTGTCCGGCGCGGTCGCGCGGCGCACCTACTATCTGGGCGATGAACGAATCGCAGGCTTTGCCAGCATGGAATCGCTCATGGGCTACGAGGGCGTGCCCTTCAGCGGAGATCCGCCGGTGGTGTTTGAAGTGGACGACCTTAATGACCGTCCGGGATACATCAACCGCGGCAAGGTCAACATGCGCGGCGGCACTGATTCGGGCAGCGAACGGCTGTTCAAAAACCTGACCAAGGGAACCCGGGTCATGGTGATGGCTGAAATCACCATCAATGATGAGGACTGGCTGCAGGTGGACTATCAGGGAACGCTGGGCTACATCATGAGCAAATATGTGGATGTGGACCCGGATACGGAAGATCTGAGCAGCTGCGGCTGCTATGACGAGGAAAGCGAAGAAAGAATCTGCGAAGACGAATGCGTGTGCTTCTGTCACGGAGACGCGCTGCATGTGGAAGCGGACCGCGCTTTCTGATACGGATGCCATCACGATACTGGAGAGAGGTTTGGAAATGAACAAAGAGAACGAATACATACAGATTGACCTGCTGAAAATCTTCGAAGGCATTATCGGGCGTTTCTGGATGGTCGCTCTGTGTATGATCCTGTGCGGCGCCCTGCTGTTCTCCTACGCGGCGTTCTATCTGTCGCCGATGTATGAGGCCAGCGTCATGGTCTACGTCAACAACAGCTCTTTCTCTGTGGGCGCGACGACCTTCTCTATCAGCGCGTCCGAAATTTCCGCCGCCCGTGGTCTGGTTGACACCTATCTGGTCATCCTCAAAACGCGCTCAACGCTCAATGAGGTCATCCGGCTGGGCGAGCTGGACTACACCTATGAACAGCTGGTTGGAAAAATCAGCGCCGAGGCGGTCAACGAGACGGAAGTCTTCTCTATTAAAGTCACCTGCGGCGACCCCTACGAGGCCGAGCACATCGCCAACACCATCGCCCGCGTCCTGCCCGACAAGATCGCGGCAATCGTGGAAGGCAGCGCCGCCCGCATCGTGGACTACGCCGTGGTGCCCTCCCAGAAGGTTTCTCCCAGCATCCGCAAGTACACGCTGGTGGGTCTGCTGCTGGGCGCGCTGGCCAGCTGCGGCGTGATCGTTGTGATCGAACTGCTGGACGACCGCATCCGCACGGAAAATTATCTGCTGGAAAATTTCAGCACCATTCCGCTGCTGTCGGTGATTCCCGATATGCTGGAGGAGAAGAACGGCGGACAGTACTACTATTCCAAGTACGGGCGCTATTCCAGATACTCCAAGTATGACGGCAGCTATGAGCAGCCCAAAAAGCCCAAAGCTGCCGCCAAAAGCACGGCCAAAAAAGCAGGGGGGAAGAAGTAAGCCATGTTCGGAATCGGCAAGAAAAAAAAGAAGAACAAAAAGGCTGCCCCGCAGGTTGAACTGAGCTTTTTTGGCAAGAAGCTGAATTTTGCCGCCAGAGAAGCGTATAAGCTGCTCCGTACCAACCTGATGTTCGCTCTGCCCGAAAGCGAAGAGGGCCGCGGCCGCATCATCGGCATCACCAGCTCCATCCGAGGCGAGGGCAAGAGCACCACGGTGGTCAATCTGGCCAGCACCCTGGCCGAAACCAACGGCCGCGTGCTGATTGTGGAAGGCGATCTTCGTATTCCTTCCATTCACAAAAAGCTCAACATCCGCTCCAAACCCGGCCTGAGCAATGTGCTTATCCTCAGGGAATCCCATGAGAACTACATCCAGAGCGTGGAGGTTGAGCGCCTCAACGGCCAGCCCATCACCTTTGACGTGCTGGTCGCCGGCGAGGTTCCGCCGAATCCCTCCGAGCTCATCGGCTCCGGCCGCATGAAGCGCAGGATGGAGGAGCTGGCCAAGGAGTACGACTTCGTGCTGCTGGACCTTCCGCCTGTGACCGCCGTTACCGACGCGCTGATCGCCACCAAGCTGGTCGACGGCTTTGTGATGGTCGTGCGCAACGAGCACGCCGACACCAAGAGCCTCAACGAGGCCATCCGCCAGCTGCGCCTGGTAGACGCCAAGATCCTCGGCTTCGTGTTCACCTGTGCCGGCGGCCCCGCGGGCGGCTACCGCTACCGTTACCGCTACCGCTACAACCGCAAGTACAAGTACCGCTACTACAACCGGTACTATGACAAGAATCGTTACTACGAGGAAGCGAAGTAACGATGAATATGCTGGATTTTCACACACATATCCTGCCGGGAATGGACGACGGAAGCGCCAGCCCGGAGGAAAGCCTGAAGATGCTCCTTGCCGAGGCGGAGCAGGGCGTGGACGAGATCATCCTCACCCCGCACTTCTATCCCAGCCGAGAGGCGCCGGAGAGCTTCTTTGCCCGCAGACAGCAGGCGCTTGCAAGGCTTCAGTACGCCATGCAGCGGTACCCGAACCTGCCCGGACTGCATGTGGGCGCGGAGGTTGCCTATTACGACGGCATCAGCCGCTCGGAGGAAGCCGAACAGCTCTGCATCGGAGGAACCGGTGCGATGCTTCTGGAAATGCCGTTTTGCGAATGGAACCAGCGAATGATCGGCGAGGTGTACGAGCTTTTGTCCCAGCGTCGGATTCAGCCGGTGCTGGCGCATGTGGAGCGCTATCTTGCCTTCCAGCGCGGAGACGTGATTTCCGAATTGTGCGAAAACGGGATCTGGCTTCAGGTCAACGCCTCGTACTTTACACGCTGGCAGACCTCGCGCAGGGCGCTGGGCATGCTTGACCGCCGGGAGATTCATTTTATCGGCACCGACTGCCACAACATGACCTCCCGCAAGCCTAACATGGGCGAGGCGGCCGCAAAGATTGACAGGAAGCTCGGCCACGACGCATGGAGGCATCTTGCACGCATGCGCGAAATGCTGCTGGGCGGCGCAGAAGGCTGAAACGGAGGGTTGTCATGAGGGTCAAAACAGGATTTCTGATATGCCTGATGATGCTTCTGTGCTGTACAGGCGCATATGCCGAGGGCAGCTATCAAAGCCTTTCAGACAAGGCCGGAATCCGGGATGCCGCGCAGGTGGATGCGTGGATTGAGATTCCCGGCGCGGACTTTTCACAGCCGGTGATGCGCCATCCCAAGGACGATGCATGGTACGCAAAGCACGATGCGCAAGGGCGCGAAAGCGAAACCGGCACGCTCTACGTGCAGCCCACCTACAACGCGGCAGGCTTTACAGACCCGGTGACGCTGGTATACGGCAGCAGCGCCCAGGAAGGCGCGCCGCTGAGGGAACTGCAGGAGATGTTCTCCGGCAGCTTCGACAAGCACCGCACCATTGTGGTGCATCTGCCTCAGGAGACGAGGGAATACCGCGTGTTCGCCGCCGTTCCCTACTCCTCCATTCACATCCTGCACTACTACGACTTCAGCGTCGAGCGCAGGTTCAACAGCTTCTTCAACGCAGTATTTTCGACCAGGGCATTGGGAATGCATCTGGATGAAGATAACAGACCGGAACCGACGGACCGCGTGCTGATTCTCTCCACGAGCGTCCGGGGCGACAAGACCCAGCGGTATCTGGTAATGGCAAAACTCGTAACCCCGTAACGTTTATAAAGGAAAGGTCGGATTGAAATGAAAAAGATGATCGCTCTGCTCATGGCCCTGTGCCTGCTGATGACGGCGTTCGGCGTCGTTGCTGAGGAAACCCGTCCTGTTGTGCAGGATGAAAAGGCTCCCGCGGTCGTCCTCAAGGACGTGAACGGCAAGAAGGTCGCGGCTACGATCTATGACGCCAACGGCAATGTGCTTGCCGAGCTTCTTGACGACGGCAGCCTCCTGCTGACCGACGTGCATCACCGCGAGACTGCCGACGAACGTCTGGATCATGCCTATGACCAGCTGATGCATGACGTTCACTTCAGCGACGTGGAAGCCATTGACCACGATGAGAAGCTGAAGAAGGACATCAACGAAAGAATCAGCACCGCCGAACTGAACGCCTACGATCTGCTCACCTACGAAGTGTTTGACGTGATGATCAACAGCCCCGAGGTTGCCGCTCTGCTCACCGACGGCGCTTATCTGGAGTTCACCGTGGAACTGCTGGAGGAGCAGGCCGCTCCCATGCTGGTCATGTTCTCTGAGGACAGCGAGCGCTGGAAGCTGCTGGACAGCTATACCGTGGACGGCAAGCAGGTGACTCTGCGCCTTGAAAAGCAGGGCGTTGTGGGCTTCATCAAGCCCTACGAAGTCGTGCCCGGCACCTCCTACACCTACGTCGAGGAAGTATACGGCGCTTATCCCTCCACCTCCGAAATCGACCAGACCATCTTCACGCCCAGCGTGTCCGGCAAGCCCGCTCCCGAGCTGGTACCCACCATCACGGAAGACAATCAGATCGTTGTGGGCTATATCTACACCACCGAATCCACCGAGCCCATCGTGATCACCCAGGAAGATCATATGCTGATCACCCCTGTGTCCGAGAGCGCTTATGTGGGCGACGTTACCATCCACGAGCATCTGCAGTGGGCTTACGACGCCATTCTCGAGGCTGAGGAAGTGCAGAATATTCAGACCGACATTGGCGCGCAGATCGACGAGCAGCTGGCTGCCGGCGGCTTTGAGCAGACCCACGCCGACCTGGTTGTGCGCGATCTGTTCGACGTGACCTACTATGGCGATCATGTGGAGCAGTTCTACAACCCCGAGGCCCTGATTGAGCTCACCTTCGAAGAGAAGGAGCTGAATCCTTCCGATCCTCTGGTTGTGCTGCACAGCCATGATTCCATCAACTGGCACGTGGTGCCTGCCGATCAGGTGCAGGTCAACGACAACGGCACCGTGACCCTGAAGCTGGACGGCCTGGGAGCTGTGGCCTTCCTGGTGGAACGCGGCGAAGAGCTGCCCGCTCCCGAGCAGGCTGTGTCCTCTCCCGAATAATCAATGAAACAGGCTGCCTGCATGGAAAGGGATAAACGATGAGAAGACATCGCAGAAGTCCGCTGATCAAGCTTCTGGTCATAAGCATTCTTGGTGTGGTGCTTGTGACCGGAGCCATGCTGGCGGTGCATTACTGGGAAAGCAAGACGGCGGTGGAGGTTCAGAATGCCGGCCAGCAGATGACCTCCACCAGCGCCGCCACCACGGCCGAGGGAGCTCAGGTGTTTCTCAATGGCCAGTGGTACGCGCCCCGCAAGGTCGAAACGATGCTTTTGATCGGCATCGACAACTTCGGAGGCGTAACCCAGAGCGGTTCGTACAACAACGCCAGTCAGGCCGACTTTCTGGCGCTGTATATCCATGACGAGGACACGGACAAGGGTTCCGTGATCCATCTCAACCGCGATACCATCACCGACATCACCGTGCTTGGCGTCACCGGCCAGAACGCCGGCACCCGCCGCGCTCAGCTGGCGCTTGCCTACAACTACGGCAGCGGCGGTACCGTCAGCAGTCAGAACACGGTGGACGCCGTGTCACGCCTGCTCTATGGCATGGACATCGACCATTACCTGACCGTCAGCATGGACGCCATCCCCCTGCTCAACGACTGGGCGGGCGGCGTGACGATTGAAGTGCAGGATGATTTTTCGGGCGTGGATGACAAGCTCGTCAAGGGCCAGAAGACGACGCTCATCGGTCAGCAGGCGCTCACCTACGTGCGCACCCGCTACGGCATGGATGACAGCTCCAATCTGCAGCGCATGACCCGTCAGCGTCAGTATGCATCCGAGTGGATCAAAACCGCCCGTCCGCTGCTCAACGACCAGAATGCGGTCGCCGAGCTTGTGTTCAGCCTAAAGGATTATCATTCTTCTGACTGCACGGCGGACAAGCTCAACGAGTTTGCCCGGATGCTGGGCAAAAACGAGACCATTCCAATTCATGAACTCCCGGGCGAGGCAAAGGTCGGCCAGCACTACATGGAGTACTATGTAGACGACAACAGCATACAGAAGCTGGTGCTGGAACTTTTTTATACGCCTGTGGAGGGATAAAAAGCCATTTCTGGTGAAAGGAGGGGAAAGCTGTTGGAAGAACAGGTCGTCGAAGCTGGTGCAGCTGCGCAACGCACAGTGCAAAGATCTTATATGCTCAACCGTAAACAAGTTCTGATGAATGACCGCGTCTATTGGCGCGGACGCAGAACGCAGGACGTGATTCTGTCTGCGATTGCCCTGATTACACTTTCCCCCGTTATGTTGCTGATCGCGCTGCTGATCGTCATCGACAGCCCCGGTGCAAGCCCGATTTTTTCTCAGGTGCGCGTGGGACGCGATGGCAAGACTTTCAAATTTTATAAATTCCGCTCGATGTGTCCGGGTGCGGAAAACCAGCTGGAAAAACTGCTCAAGCTCAATGAGATGAGCGGTCCGGTTTTCAAAATCAAGGATGACCCGCGCATTACCCGTGTGGGACGCATCCTTCGCATCAGTTCGCTGGACGAACTTCCGCAGCTTTGGAATGTGTTGCGGGGCGACATGAGCATCGTAGGCCCGCGCCCTGCCCTTCCGCGTGAAGTGGAACAGTACGACGACTACGAGCGGCAGCGTCTCTACGTTACGCCCGGACTGACCTGTTACTGGCAGATTCAGCCGCAGCGCAACGAAATGACCTTTGAGGAATGGCTCGAGCTGGATCTTCAGTACATCAACGAACGCAGCTTCCTGGTGGACTGGAAGATCATCCTCAAAACCTTTGGCGCCGTTTTGGGTATGAATGGCGAGTGAACGCAGGCAAGGAGACGGTTGTATGCGGATTGCCATGCTGGGTCATAAGCGGATACCGTCCCGTGAGGGCGGAGTGGACGTGGTTGTGGGCGAGCTTGCCGTGCGCATGGCAAAGCTCGGTCACGACGTGACCTGTTACAATCGAAAAGGCCATCATGTAAGCGGGAAAGAGTTTGATACTCTCCCGCTTGAGGTCTTTCATGGGGTCAGGTTAAAAACGGCTCCTGCGATCGATATCAAGGGCCTTGCGGCGATGACGGCTTCTGTTTTTGCCTCTGTTTTTGCGGCATTTGGCAGATATGATGTAGTGCATTTTCACACTGAAGGTCCGTGCGTCACCCTCTGGCTGCCGAAGCTTCTGGGCAAGCGCTGCGTCGTCACGGTACATGGGCTGGATCATCAGCGCAGCAAGTGGGGTCGATTTGCCAGAGCCTACATCCTGCTGGGCGAAAAGGTTGCCGCCAAATGGGCGGATGAGATCATCGTGCTCAGCAAAAATGTACAGGACTATTTCAAACAGACCTACGGTCGGGAAACCCGATTCCTGCCCAACGGCGTGACGCAGGTTGAAAAGAAACCTGCGGAGCGGATCTGCCGGGAATATGCGCTGGAGAAGGACGGATACATTCTGTATCTGGGCCGGATCACGCCTGAAAAGGGAATTCACTACCTCATTGAGGCTTTCAAGAACCTCAATACGGATAAAAAGCTGGTGATTGCCGGAGGGGCAAGCGATTCGCAGGCCTATTTCGAAGAAATCAAAGCCAGCGCTGCTGATGACAGCCGGATTCTTTTTACCGGCTTCGTGCAGGGCCAGATGCTTGAGGAACTCTACAGCAATGCCTACGTGTATGTTCTCCCATCCGACCTGGAGGGCATGCCGCTGAGCCTGCTGGAGGCCATGAGCTATGGGAACTGCTGTGTGGTGTCTGACGTGCCGGAGTGCACCGAGGTGGTCGGCAACATGGGGCTGGTATTTCCCAGGGGAAATGTGCAGAAACTTGCAAAGCTGCTTGAACAGGTCTGTGACGACGCTGAGCTGGTTACCGGCTACAAGAATGGTGCAGCCGGATATATCAACAGCCGCTACAGCTGGGATGAAGTGACTGAAAAGACGCTTGAACTCTATTAACGACGTCTGGAAGGGAGAGAAACGGGATGAAAATTCTGATGGTGAATAAGTTTCTTTACCCTAAAGGCGGAGCAGAAAACTATGTTTTCAAGCTGGGTAAGCTGCTCGAGGAGCGCGGACACCAGGTACAGTATTTTGGTCTGGCAGACGAGCGCAATATTGTTGAGAATCGTGCGGGAGCCTATGTTTCTCCAATGGATTTCCAAGCTGGTGTCAGGAGGAATCTATCAGCCCCGCTGCGTATTGTCTATTCGGTGGAAGCAAGAAGAAAAATCCGTCTCGTGCTGGAGGATTTTCAGCCTGATATTGTGCATTTGAATAACATTCAATTCCATCTGACCCCCTCGATCATTCTGGAATCAGAAAAATATCGTCGTCAGACCGGAAGGAAACTTCGAATCATTTATACAGCACATGACTATCAACTGATATGCCCAAGCCATGGACTGTTTGACAGTAACATTCAGATCTGCGAAAAGTGTTTGGGCGGTAACTATTTGTACTGTCTGAAGACGAAATGCGTGAAGAACTCTTTGATGAAAAGCATGCTTGGAACGGCAGATGCTTTTTTCTGGAAGTGGAGCAAAGCGTACTCATATATCGATACTGTAATTTGCTGCAGCCGATTTTTAAAGAAGAAGTTGGATACCCAGCTGCGCTTCAGAGATAAGACTGTCGCCATTCATAATTTCGTAGATGCCGTTGAAGAGAAGAACTTCGAAAAGGAAGATTACGTTCTTGAGTTCGGACATCTATCACGTGACAAAGGAACCAATACGCTGCTGGAAGCAGCCCAACGAATTCCGGATGTACGGTTTGTATTTGCCGGCTATGGCGAAGCAGAAAAAGATATCAAGCGCGTACCGAACGCAGAATATGTTGGATTCAAAACAGGTGAAGAACTTGAATTGTTGATTCGCAAAGCCAAAGTCAGCGTCTATCCGTCTGAATGGTATGAGAATTGTCCGTTTTCTGTGATTGAATCGCAGATGTATCTCACGCCGGTTATCGGATCGAGAATGGGTGGTATTCCAGAACTGATAGAAGAAGGCGTTACAGGCGAACTTTTTGACGCAGGAAATGCCGATTCTTTGGAACGTGTACTTAGAAAAGTACTTTTTACTCCTGGACTGGCAGAGGAGTATTCCCGAAACTGCAGAGGATACAGAGCGGAAACATGGGACAGCTATTACGAAAAATTGATGGCTGTTTATGGAGGCTGGCAGACATTATGAAGGTTTATGAAATCGGCACTGGATATACGCCAATTCCGGCTACGATGGGTGCTGCGACTGAAATTGTGGTCGAGGAACTGACCAGAGCGTTCCGCAAGCAGAATGTGCCGGTGGAGATCATTGATATCAAGGCGTCTGATCGAAAACAGAGCGACCTTCCAATCAGTGAGGTATGGGTTCCGGGATGCTTTACTGGTACGGATGTGAAGCTTGGAATAATGCACAAGCTCAAGCGTGTCGTGTACTCGGTCTGCCTTGCACAGAAACTAAAGAATGTACTCAAGAAAAGCCCGGAAAAAGTGGTACTGCATTTTCACAACCAGTACAACATGTTCTTTTTCCTAAAATTTGTGCCTGAAAGACTAAGGAAAAAGGCTGTGCTGGCATATACGGTACATAGCTACATCTGGCCGGACGAATGGGAAAAGATTCGGGAAACCGTACACAAGCGTTATTTTCAGGAGATTTTCTGTGTTCAAAATGCCGACTGCGTTTTTGTACTGAATCAAAAGACCGCTGAGAATTTTACGACTCATCTTGGCGTTTCGTCTGAGCGCATATATCGAATTGATAACGGCGTCAATACAGATGTGTACCTTCCCCTTCGACAGCAAGAAAAGATAAGCTTTGCAGAAAAGACAGGTCTGCAAGGAAAAAAGATGATTTTGCAGGTGGGATCTGTATGTGAGCGAAAGAACCAGCTGACAGCAGTCCAGATGCTGAAAGAATATCTGAGAAAGCATCAGGAGGTTGTTTATGCCTATGCAGGTGGAGTGATTGATGCGGAGTATCAGGAAAAAATCAAGACCTTCGCTGAACAAAATGCAATTGCCGAACAGGTTCGATATTTGGGAGAATTAACACCTGGAGAGGAATTGAATCTATATTATAATCTTGCCGGAGTAACAGTGTTTCCATCGAAATTAGAAGCTTTTGGCTTGGTCATCATTGAGTCAATTGCAGCGGGTACGCCGGTATTGATGCCATCAGAACCGCTATTCAGTATTCATAATGGCGTAAATATTTACACTTCCGAGGAGACGTTTGTCAAATTGATTGACCATTGTCTGAACGACGAGTACAGCAGAGAGTCAGTCCGGAATGAAGCGGTAGCAAGCTATGGCTGGGATAAGGTTTCCCAAGAATGTAGGAAAATATGGGAAAAGTGACAAAGTGAATTTAGGAGAAAAACAGTGTCCAGAAAACTCAACGGCACAGTCATCGTGACCTATCGCTGCAACGCACGATGCACGATGTGCAATCGATACAAGGCTCCCTCCCGACCGGAGGAGGAAATCTCACTGGAAACCATCCGCAAACTGCCGGAAATGTATTTTACCAATATCACCGGCGGCGAGCCATTCATACGTGAGGATCTCAAGGATATTGTGCGCGAACTCTACAAGAAGAGCGACCGTATTGTGATCTCTACCAACGGCTTCTTCACAGACCGCATTATCGATCTGTGCAAAGAGTTTCCGCAGGTGGGCATTCGTATTTCCATCGAGGGACTTGAGGAAACCAACAATGAGATCCGTGGTTTGGAAGATGGCTACAAGCGTGGCTACACAACACTGAAAAAGCTGCGTGAAATGGGCATGACGGACGTAGGCTTCGGCATGACTGTGCAGGACAGGAATGCACCGGATCTTGTACCGCTGTACAAGCTGTCTGATGAAATGGGCATGGAGTTTGCTACGGCGTCGCTGCACAACAGTTTTTACTTTGTGGAAAGCAAAAACATCATCCACGATCGTCCGATGGTTGCGCAGCATTTCGAGGATCTTGTCAACGAACTGCTTAAGTCCAACAGTCCTAAAAAGTGGTTCCGTGCCTACTTCAATCATGGTCTGATCAATTACATCTACAGTCAGAAGCGTCTTCTGCCCTGCGACATGAGCTTTGATACCTTCTTCATCGATCCCTATGGCGATGTGATGCCCTGCAATGGCACCAAGGACAAGGAGATCATGGGTAACCTAAATGCGCAGACCTGGGACGAATTATGGAATAGCTCTGCAGCGGAAACGGTACGCAAAAAGGTGCGCTGCTGTGACCGCAATTGCTGGATGATAGGGTCTGTGTCACCGGCGATGCACAAGTATATCTGGAAGCCTGCCTGGTGGGTGATCAAGCACAAGTTCCTGTTTTTCTGGAAAAAGAAGAAGTACAGCATGTATGAGAACCGGATTGTGCGGGATTATCGCGATGGCAGGGTGAGCAAGGATGAGCTGGATCGGTGTTCGACGTGCGATTTGTGTGCTGAAACGAAGGATGGTATTTCCCAATAGGTTCATAATGCAGGTTGTGCAAGTTCAGCAGAAAAGAAAGGGAAGGAATATGCTGGGGGTTTGCTTAAAATATCAGCAGAATAATTATGGCAGCAAGCTCCAGGCGCTTGCAACAGTTAGAACACTGGAACACTTTGGAATGGAATATGAGATCATTCGTTACAACAAGAAAACAATCCGATTTTTGTTGAAATCGATACCGCGTTTTTTGAACTTTGTGTTCCTTAATGACCGCTACGACCAGATTCAGAGGAGTATTGAATATCGAAGGCATCCGGAAGTGCTTGAGAAAATCGAAATTCGAAGAGCAGCATTTCATGCTTTTGATGTACACTTTCAAGGCCATCTTTCAGAGGTATATCCTAGCTATGAGAAACTGAAGAAAAACTGCGCAACTCGATATCAAAAGCTGATTACATGCAGCGATCAGTTATGGTCTCCATCGGCGCTGGGATCAGGTTTCTATAACCTGATGTTTGTACCTGAAAGGATAGAGAAGATATCCTGGGCATCGAGCTTTGGTGTAAGCAATATTCCCTGGTATCAGAAGAAACGAACGAAGGAATATTTGAGTCGTATTCAGCATATCAGCATGCGCGAAAACCGCGGGGCTGAAATTGTCAGAGAACTGACAGGCAGGACTGTTCCGGTTTTGATGGACCCGGTATTTGTATTTGATCAGATAGAGTGGAGAGATTTGGTTCCAGAATGCGAGGCGGAATGGGAAAATTATCTTTTCTGTTATTTTCTGGGCGATAATCCTGAGCACAGGAATGCAGCAAGAAGACTGGCTGAGAAAACCGGGATGAGAATTGTAACATTGCCGCATCTTGACCGGTATGTAGCGGATGATGAAGATTTTGGAGATTACGAACCCTATGACGTAGGGCCCGAACGATTTTTGAACATTTTGCGTAATGCGCGATGTGTCTGTACGGATTCGTTCCACGGAGCAGCATTCTCCGTTATCCACGATAAGCAGTTTCTGATTTTTGACCGATATAGCAATCAGTCATCCAATTCAAAAAACTCCCGTATCGAATCATTGTGCGAAAACCTTGGTCTGGAAAACAGAAGGTACTCAGTTGATAAAGATATCCTGGAGCAAATGGAATGTCCGATTGATTATTCCGCTGTACAAAAAAGGCTGCTTAAGTACCGTACGGAAACCAAAGAGTATTTGAAGAAAGCATTGGGTTAAAGGCAGGTGATAGGAGATGCCCCGGATTCCCGTGGAAAATTGCTGCGGATGTACCGCATGCATGAATATTTGTCCCAAGAAAGCAATTGTGATGACGGAGGATCATGAGGGGTTTCTCTATCCCAGTGTGAAAGAAGCGTTGTGTATTCAATGCGGCATGTGCGAAAAGGTGTGTCCTGTTTCTCATCCGCCAAAAATAAATGAGCATTGGGAATACGGCGCAGTGGTGCAGAATCAGCGTAAGGATGTATTGAAAGAAAGCACATCCGGAGGATTCATAGATGCACTGTGCGAGGATGTGGTTGTCAGACAGCGGGGTTTTGTCGTTGGCGTGGCTTTTGATGAGGATTTTCTGCCGGTTCACAAGATAGCAGAAACAGCTGAACAGACAGTCGCCTTTCGAAATTCAAAATATGCGCAAAGTATTCTGGGGGAGACTTTTGTAAAGGTAAAGAGCCTTCTGCAGAAGGAGAAAACAGTGCTGTTTATCGGTACGCCCTGTCAGGTGGCAGGATTGAAGAGTTATCTGCAGCAGGATTATACTCGTTTAATTACAGTTGACTTGGTGTGCCGCAGCATTCCGAGTCCCAAACTGTGGAAGAAATACCTTGAGTGGCAGCAGAATCGTTATGGGTCAGGAATCGTAAGTGTTGCCTGTCGTAGAAAGACATATGGTTACCACAGTGGAGCATTGGAAATTGAATTTACAAATGGTCGTCGCTATGCGGGGAGCAATCGAGTGGATTACTTCATGAAGTGTTTTCATTCGGATTTGTGCTCCAGACCCTCTTGCTATCATTGCTCGTTTAAGACGGTTCATCGGTGCAGCGATTTTACGGTGTTTGATTCCTGGAACCCTTTCGCAGTAACTGAAGGAGCTGTTTGCGACAATGACTCAGGGTACTCGAATGTAATTGTACATACCAACCGCGGAAAGCAAATGCTGGAACAACTGAAGCAGCTGGATATCGTTGATGCGGATGTAGAAAAGATGTTTGTCTATACTGGTGGGATGGAGCGAAAGTCTGTTACCCGAAAGCCAGAGCGGGAAGAATTGTTTGGGGACCTTGAAACACTTGGCTTTGAAAAGACCATGAAAAAGTATGTACGAGTTACTGTTTTTGATAGAATGATAGAGACGGCAAAACCGTTGCGATATGCGTTGAAAAAGGCTGTACGAAAATAAAAAGGAGGTGTGTATGTTGGATCTGATCAGCGTGATTATCCCTGTGTATAATGTAGAACGCTATTTGGAACGTTGCGTGGAAAGTGTACGGAATCAGACATACACAAACCTCGAAATTATATTGGTAGATGATGGGTCACCGGACCGCTGCCCGCAGATGTGCGATGAATATGCATTCGAGGATAAACGCATTAGGGTTATCCATAAAGAAAACGGAGGTCAAGGATATGCAAGAAATGATGGGTTGACAATAGCGACAGGTGAATATGTAACGTTTATTGATTCGGATGATTGGATCAGCAGTGATCATATAGAAAATTTATATAGGCAGATCAAAGAAAATGATGCTGATGTGGCAATTGGAGCACATACAGTAATTGGAAATGGAGAAGAAAGAAAAGTTCGTTATGAATCACTGGAAGCGAAAGTGTATAGGCATGAGGAGATAAGGGAAAGCATTTTAATGCCACTGATTGGTACGGATGAGGAACAACCACGTGATGTTCAGGTAGACTCAAGTAGTAGTATGAGTCTATATAGAATGTCTACGATAAAGGAAAATGCAATATGGTATGAGAGCGAACGGATAATCGTGGGGGAGGATTTGTTTTTCAATATAGATTTTTTGAACAAGGCTGAAAAAGCGGTTGTTGTTGAAGAATACGGATATTATTATTTTCAAAACGAGGAGTCGACTTCAAGAAAATACAATAAAAAACGTTTTCAGAAAACCCTGTGTTTTTATGAGTTGCTTAGAGAGAGAACGGCAGTTTTGGGTATACATGGGGATAATGTCAAACGACGAGTATATCGAAACTTTCTGATGAAAGTTAGAGTTGCAATTCGACATATCGTATGTGCCGAATTATCAATCCGAAGGAAATATGCAGAAATTTATGAAGTGCTTGAACATAGTTACGTTCAAGATGCATTAAGGTATTGTGCAGATATAAAATATGTCATGGCTATGCGTTTGTTAATGCAACTGATGCGAAAGAAAAACGTTATAGGCGTGTATTGTCTAATGAAATTTCGGGAAATAGCGAAGAAGCAAAAAAGACTTCGTAAAGCCTTGGAAAGGATAGGAATCGGGAAATGATACATGAAAGGAGAAAGGCTATTGCGTATGAACCCGATAAAGAGTAAGTCCAGAATGACAGGAACGCTGAAAATTCGAAAGAGAAGGATTTACGACTGGATGCTGCTGATCATTTCGCTGTGGCCCTTTTTGACAAAGCTGCTGTTGATGATTCCAGGGATACCCAGTGCTGTGAAGTATCTTGCAGATGTATTTTTGGTACTGTTTGTACTGGCTATCTTTACAGGAAGAAAACTCCAGATACGTCGGACTATATTTCCGCCTGTTGCAATGATAGGAATATTTTTTCTGTATACATTGGCAGTATATGTTTTCCGTTTCCAGTCGCCGTTCTACTATCTCTGGGGGTTCCGGAATAATTTTCGTTTCTATATTGCGTTTATTCTTTATGCGGAGATGCTGACTGAAGAGGAAGGACTAAGTTGGTTTAGAATTCTGGATGTTCTATTCTGGATCAATCTGGTGCTTTCTATTATTCAGTTTGTATTTATGGGGTACAGTGGAGACTTTCTGGGAGGAATTTTTGGGGTCGAAGGTGCATCAAATGGGTTTACGCTGATTTTTATCAGTATCGTTGTTGCTAAGTCTTTGCTTTGTTATCAGGAACAGCAAGAACCATTGTGGTTGTGTTTGTTGAAAGCTGCTGCTGCATTGCTCGTTGCTGCTATGGCTGAAATGAAATTCTTTTTTGTACTCTTTGCTATTATTTTGGCTCTGTCATCATTACTGACGCGATTTTCGTGGGGAAAAGTAACGGTAATTGTGGCTGCGGTAGCAACAATTGGTATCTTTGCCTCGTTGCTTGAATCAATATTTGGTATTGAAAATTTGTTGTCTTTTGAATACCTCTGGGGAGTGGCAACACAGGATAACTATTCCTCTGGTGATGATATTAACCGTCTTTCTGCAATTGCTACACTCTCCGAAACGATTGTAACAAAACCTGTAGATCAGATTTTTGGTCTTGGCCTTGGTAATTGCGATACTTCGGCTTTTCAGGTATGCAATACACCTTTTTATAGAAGATATGGTTATTTACATTATATTTGGTTTTCCGCAGCTATGATGTTTCTGGAAACAGGGTATTTGGGTTTGCTGTGTTACTTTGGTTTTTTTATCGTTTGTTTTTGGTGTTCACGTAAGAAGGTGAAGGATGAAAGTGGGAATCCGCTCTTTTCGAAGTTGGCGATGATTTTATCACTTGTTTGCTGTATCATTGCATTTTATAATTCAGCACTCCGTGTAGAATCTGCCTATATGGTTTACTTTACTCTAGCACTTCCATTTATTAGACAGTCATCATCAGCTTCCGTGTCAACCCATGCTGCTGCTCTTTTTCCTAGTGAAGGAGGAATTGTTCTATGAAAAAAACCCCTAAGGTCAAGCGACTAACAATAGCGTTGTACATAGCTGTTGCGTTCAATATGATTCTGCTTGCTATCCTGATTATGGTGCTGACCGGTAACGTCGTTCAGCCAAAGCGACCAGACAACGCCAGTAATACAGCGATAACGCCTGTCCCTACGATAATGACGGCTTCTGATGAGTCTGGCTACATACTTGTTGAGAACCCCTACATCATGTTGCGTCTGCCTAAGGAAAACAGCGAATACATCATGCACGAGCAAGAAGTCCATGGAATAACAACGACCGAAACGTTTTACATGGTTGATGGTGAAAAGAAAAAACCACTTTACCGTATAGACTTTGGAGATAAAACCAGCGGAGACTGGCTGGGTACTCTGAAGACGGAAAATAGCGAGATACCCATCACCTACACGGTTTTTGCATTGTCTGAAGAGGAAATCGGGGCACTTGGGGAATCGGAAGAAGAACGCTATTTTGCTCTGCTGGACGGGTTCAGCATCATGTTGGACGGTATCTATAGCGACAGCCGCTTCAGCGCAGAAAAACCGCTTGACATCGGAGCCGATCAGCAGGCCACACTTGCTCATTGGACGCTCACGCTGCCCGGAAACATGACCTGGACAGAAAGCACTGAAAATGGCAGCTATCATGCTGTGTTCTACGGCATGGTACAGGGCGAGCGCATTGCGTTGTATACGGTTCGAATCGGCGATGAAACCGCGCAGACAGTGCTGGGGCAGTACAAACTGGATGGAGTGGACAAACCTATTTCGGTCGAAAGTTATGATCTGGCCGAAAATGCCAACTGGACGGAGGACGATTACTCCGCTGCCTATCGCATGATGGATACCATCAACGAATTGATTCAGGCAATCACCAGCAGCGAAAACTTCTCCATTCCGCAGCCTGCTGAACAATAACATCGAATCAACCAGCGTCTTCAAGATGCGATTGAGATAAAACTTAGGAGGGACCTAAATGTCTAATCTGTTGAGGAGGTCTGTATCTCTTCTGCTTGCGCTGATGATGTTGTTCTCCAACATCCCGGTTGTGAATGTGCATAACCATGTTCATGCAGAAGAAGTGCTGACGGACAGCGTCGTAACCGTTGAAGTGTTTGAGACAGAACTCGAAGTCGAGGACGAATCGGAAGAGGTTGTTATCGAGGAGCCCACTGCAGAGCTCACCGAAGAACCTACTCCGGAACCTACCGCAGAGTCCACCGAGGAGCCTGCGGAAGCTACCGAGGAACCCGTAGAGCCTACCGAGGAATCTGCGGAAGCTACCGAAGAACCCGTGACTACTGAGGACCCTGCGGAGCCCACCGAGGAGCCCGAGGGCACTGAGGAACCTGCGGAGCCCACCGAGGAGCCCGCGGAAGCTACCGAGGAACCCGTGGAGCCTACCGAAGAGCCCGAGGCTACTGAGGAACCCGCAGAACCCACTGAAGAGCCCGAGGCTACTGAGAAACCTGCGGAGCCCACCGAGGAGCCCGAGACTACTGAGGAACCTACAGAGCCCACCGAAGAGCCTGCTGTCGAGCCGGAAGAAACCGCGCTTGCCAAACTGCTCAAGCAGGTGGACGAGCTGCTGCTCACCTACTTCGGCGAGCAGTTCCAGGGTGAAGACGTCACCGAAGAAGAGATTCTGGCCGCGGTAAACAGCCTGACCGCCGAGGAACTTACTGCGCAGGTAAGCGCCATGGATGCGGAAACGCTGACCGCTTTGGCCGAAGCTCTCGAAGCCGTGGAGACTGCCGTCGCCGAGCTGTCCGACGAGGACGCTGCTGCGTTGGAAGCCTACGGTGTGTTTGCTGTGCTTTGCGAAGTGGTTGAGGCCGCTGTGACTGAGCCCGAAGCTACTGAGGAACCCGTTGTCGAGCCCAGCGAAGAGCCCGAAGCTACTGAGGAACCCGCTGTCGAGCCCACCGAGGAGCCCGAAGCTACTGAGGAACCCTCTATCGAGCCCACCGAGGAGCCCGAAGCTACTGAGGAACCCGAAGCTACTGAGGAACCCGTAGTTGAGCCCAGCGAGGAACCCGAAGCTACTGAGGAACCCGTAGTTGAGCCCAGTGAGGAGCCTGAAGCTACTGAGGAACCTGTGGTCGAACCCAGTGAAGAGCCCGAAGTCACCGAAGAGCCCGTTGTCGAGCCCACTCCCGAACCCACTCTGCTTGATCAGATTCAGATGATCGTTGATGAGATGCTGATCAAGTATCTGGGCACTGCCGGCGAACTGACCGAGGATGAAATCGGTGCGCTTGTTGTGCCGCAGATGCTGGAGGAAGCAAGTCGTGAGGTACTTCTGAGGGATCTGTATGGCATCACTGACGGCATTGCCGCCCATATCGAATCCGGTGCACTGGATCAGGATGAAGCCTGGAGCACGTTGGTGGAAGGAAGTACCTTCGGCAAGTATTGCTACGTGGTAGACACCATCATGGAGTCTTTCAACAGCGTTATGCCGGGAACGACGGTCAGCGTGCTGGATGGCCAGGTTTCCGTAACCGATTCTGCTAATAGCAACAATGTTTCTGGCGATACGGTAACAATTACGGCAAAGGGAAGCCTGTTCGGCAAGAAAACAAATAATATTACAATTACTAATAATTCAGGCAACAAAGCTCAGCTGTCTTTCGACTATACGGCTGAGAAAGCAAATAGCTTCAAAATTGCTGGAGCTACTGCTGCGGCAAGCGGTTCGTATAGCGTGCTGCTGGATGCAGGTGCTTCTTTGTCTATTACACTTGTATCCAATAGTGGATTAAGCAACACGACTGCCACTTTGAAACTGAGCAATTTCAAACTCGTGACCGCAGCTTCTGCATCTAAAATTACGTTTGAGTATGATAGCGCTCTGGGCAGCATCACGGTTGGAGGAGAGACTGTTGCCTCCGGAACCGTGAAGGAGATTTCTCTGACCGATGGCGCTGCGCTGGTTGCAACAGCCAATTCCGGCGTTAACTTCCTTGGCTGGATTAACACGGCAGACGGCTCGATTCAGAGCACGGCAGCTTCTTATACCCTGACTCCTGCTGCTGACATGACGATGAAGGCCGTTTTTGCCAAGGATAATGGAACGCTGTGGTTTGGCGTTGGTCCAGCAGCACAGAAGTCGGTCAGTTCCGGCCTGTTGGGATTGGGAAAGCTCTACTACCAGACGGTAGGTATGACACACCTGTTTGACGATTTAGACAAAGCAGTAACGGCGGCTTCTGGTAAAGTTGTCGTTTTGATGAACAGCGGTATCCTTTCTGCTGGCGATTACACCATTCCCTCTGGCGTCACCCTGCTCATTCCTTTTGATGCCGCCAATACCCTGTATACAACGCAGGTGCAGAACACTGGTACCTACGAAAAACCCACTGCCTATCGTACTCTGACGATGGCTGACGGTGCAAACCTCATCATCAATGGCGCCATGAGCCTTTCTGCCAAACAGAAGTATGCTGCAGGCAGCAAAGTTGACGGCGGCGCACCGACCGGTCCGGTCAGCTTTGTGAAGATGGAGGGTAACAGCAATATTACCGTCAATAATGGCGGTGTTCTGTATGCCTATGGCTTCATCACCGGTTCCGGCAGCGTAACGGCCCAAAATGGTGCTACTGTGTATGAAATGTTCCAGATCGCGGACTTCCGCGGTGGTTCGCAGAGCACCGAAATGGAAAACGGCGTATTCCCGCTGTGCCAGTACTATGTGCAGAACATCGAGGTTCCGCTGACTCTGTACTCCGGCGCCAAGGAATACAGCTACACCACGGTTTATATGTCCAGCGCTGATTTTGGATCATCAGTGGCTTTTATCGCAAAGAGCGATGCCATGTTCAACCTGACCAATGGTTATGTTGTAAAGAGGTATGACGGCGAAACCGATCGCCTGGTTGTGGAAGCCTATGGCGACATGACGCTTTCTGCTATTAATATGACTGTTGGTACCAGCTCTATTAACTCCAAGAATTACGAGCTGCCCATTAACAGCAATATTACTGTTGAGGTCAATAGTGGCAGTATCAAAATCGCTCAGGATGTGGCGCTGCTTCCCGGCGCTAAGATTCATGTTGGCGAAGGTGCGACTTGTACGCTCGCCAGCGGAAATAACATCTATGTCTATGACGTTGATCAGTGGGGCACATATTGCTATAGTGGGTCAAACAAAAAGCTCGCTCCCGTAATTTATGCTCCCGGCAGAACCTATACCCGTACCGAAGCAGACCTTGTTGACGCTGAAATCGTCGTCAACGGCACGGTGGATGTTTCTGCTGGTTATGCCTATACCACCGCTGGCGGCGCGAATATCTACAGCACCGGCGGAGGTGTT
>JAGBBE010000124.1 GCA_017938645.1 Clostridia bacterium | reverse complement strand
CCAGCTGACCACGGCGAATATCGTCAATGCCAATATCGACTGGGCGCAGATCGAGAACCTTGCCACGCAGATTGCGACAATTTCCAAGGCACAGATCACGACGGCAAACATCAATGAAGCCGAGATCGACTGGGCAGCGATTACGACGCTGACAGCTGCTGTCGCTTCCATGGTTAGGGCCAACATCGAAACAGCCGACATCGACTGGGCGCACATCAAAGACCTGGCGACCGATACGGCGATCATCACGCAGGGCGTTGGCGGGGAACTGTATATCGCCAAGCTGGCCGTCACGGAAGCCAACCTCGTGAGCCTGACGGTCGGCGAACTGGTGGTCAAGGGCGCAGATGGTCACTTCTACTCCGTTTCCATCGATGATGAAGGAAAGGTCGTCAGTGAACTGAAGCAAATCGGCAACAGCGATGTGGCTGACCTGTCCATCAACGCAGGCGAAAAGATCATCGAGGGCACGATTACCGCAGGCAAGCTCAATGTGAACGACATCTTTGCCAACAACGCCATCATCCGCAGCCTGATCGCTGCCAACCTCGACGTGGATACCCTCTTTGCCCGGGAAGCGACGCTAACGGCGCTCAATGCCATGGACATTACGGGCAACACCTACCTGAAGCTCATGGTGGCGGGCAAAGCGGAGCAGTCCGCACTGGATGCACTGGAGGAAAGAGTCAGCAATGCGGAGCTGAAGATCACCGCAGATGCCATCGTCTCCACAGTAACCGGCTCGGAAACCTATATGCAGGCCCAGCAGAAGATCTATGATGACATGGACGCTCTGCTGGGCTACCGGCTTGAGATTTTGGCTGAAACCGTGTTTCTGAGCGAGAACAAGCGAAACACCACGCTGACGGCCCATGTCTGGCATGGCAATACGGAGGTAACGGATTCCATCGCGGCAGAGCGCTTCAAGTGGACACGCGAGAGCGAGGATGCTACGGCAGACGCCGTGTGGAACAGCGCCCATCAGGGCTTCAAAAGCATTCTGGTAACGACGGCGGATGTGCTGCGTCAGGCATCCTTCCGCTGTGAACTGACTGAATAGGAGGACGCATATGGCGATCATCGCAACAGGACAAATCAGTATCGTTGACCTGACGGATGGCAAGAGTCTCTCTTGCTACATCACATCCAATCTCCCCAAAACCCAGATCAAAGACCCCAATCCGGGCGGCAGCATCAATCCGGACTGGTCAGGAACGCCCAAGCTCATCCTGACCCCGGTGATCTTCGCCAATCAGACCGCGCTGGCACTGAATGCCACGGGGCTGACCATCACATGGAAGCGCAAGGAAGGGGCTGGCGGCGAGACTGCACTGACGACTGGTGAAACGGTATCAGGCGGCGTGCTGACGGTTTCAGCGAATAAGCTGAACGGTGTGGCTTCCTGCCTGCTGACCTATCTGTGCTATGTCACCTATGTCGATCCGGATAACGGCCTGACGATCAATGTGGTGGCGGACATCACGTTTAGCCAGATTCAGACCGCGCTGAATGCTGAAAGTGTATGGATCGCCGGTGAGCAGTTGTTCAAGTATGATGCCAGCAGCGCCGTTACTCCGGCTCAGATCGAGCTGACAGCGAATATCACGAACGTCTCGATGAGCAAGTGGCAGTATCGGGATGCGGACGGCGCATGGCAGGACTATCCGACTACATCGGACAATGCCTCCATTACGTCGACCACGCTGATCGTCAAGCCCACCCATGCCGTATTCGTCGGGGATGGCGCAACGCTCCGTGCCGTGACTAGCAACAGCGCTGTGTTCGATGTGATCTCCATCTACAAGGTACGCGACGGCGCGACCGGCTCCACGGGTTCTGCTGCGTACTCGGTATTCCTCACGAATGAAAACATGACCTTCGCAGGAAACGTCTCCGGTCAGGTCGCGGCGGTGACCAAAACCTGCAATGTTGTGGCCTATAGGGGAACAACCAAGGTGACACCGACCGTGGGTACAGTCTCCGGGATGCCCACGGGCATGACGGTCACCAAGGGTTCGACCAGCAGCAACGAGATTCCGCTGAGCATTGCCGTTGCTGCCAATGCAACACTGGGTGGTGCGGGCCAGCAGCAGGGTGAGCTTCTTGTGCCGATCACCGCGCCTGTGAGCACGACGCTGCGCATCGCATGGAGCAAGGTCAATACCGGTGCCACCGGCACTGCCGGTGCAGATGCCGTTGTGTTCTCGCTCTATGCGCCGAGCGGTACAGTGTTCGTCAACGGAAGCGGCACGCTGACCATTCAAACGGCAGCGTACACGGGCACTGCGGCGATCACCTCGGGCGCGACCTACGTCTGGAAGAAGTATGTCTCCGGCGCATGGCAGACGATCTCCGGCCAAACGGGTTCCTCGCTCTCGGTTGAGGGCAGCACGGTGGATGGCGTTGCCTCCTTCCAGTGCGTCATGACCTATGGGGGCAAGACCTACACGGACACCATTTCCCTGACGGACAAGACGGACAACTATCAGGCCAGCATTGAAAGCTCCGGCGGCGATGTGTTCAAGAATTCAGTCGGCTCCAGCACGCTGCTCTGCCGTCTGTTCCAGAATGGGCAGGAAGTGGATACGGACGGTTCGGCGCACACCTACAAGTGGTACCGCCGTGATAAGGACGGCAATGCGATGGACAGCGGCGGCGTATTTGCCACCGGTAAGAGCATCGCCATCGACGGAGATGATGTGGATGTGAAGACCACCTTTATCTGTGAGGTGACCTGATATGCTGGCAAGAGCGCAGATGACCATCCGGGATGAGACCGACGTGGTCATCAGGAGTACCGCGCCTGCTTCGCCCGTGACAGACATGCTCTGGTTGGATACGTCATCGACGCCGCATCAGCTAAAACGCTGGAATGGCTCTGCATGGGTGGAATGCGGCGCGAATGTTGATCTCTCGGCCTACTACACCAAGACCGAGATGGACACCAAGATTGCGCAGACGAACAGTGCCATCGCGCTCAAGGCCGACAGCAGTACGGTGTCCTCGCTGGGAGATCGTCTTTCTCAGGCTGAGCAGAAAATCGCGCCGGAAGGCATCGCCGCATCCGTCACTTCAGCAGCGTACTATGCCTACGAAAAGTACAATGGCCGAAATTACTGCCTGAACTCCGGGAATGTGCATACCTTTGTGAACAACAGGTATCGGTATGCGGACGGCAGCACGAGCAGCTACACCGGCTGGAATCTCCCCATCTCCAATGATCTGTATGCGCACAGCAATAATGCGTCCCGAATTCTGATCTCCTTTGACATCAAGCGAACCAACGTAGATGCGTCTGCCACCTCATCCGGCAACATCTACGGCGGTATCTGGGTGTATTACAAATACATCGGTTCGGATGGAAGCACCGTTTACACAACTGGTCGAGGCTGGTATCTGCGCAGCACGGATTCTTCCTTCTCTGCCACAGATGATGACTGGGTCAGAATGAAGTACGGCCCCCTCAACCTGTCTTCCTACAGTCCGATAGGTCTTGCATACTTTTCTCTGGGTACTGGAAGCGCCAAT
>JAGBBE010000123.1 GCA_017938645.1 Clostridia bacterium | reverse complement strand
TGGAATAGAAAAGCTTTAGCTTTAAGCAGATCGAGCGAAGCGAGTGACAAAAGAAAAAGTGACAAGAAAAGCCCAGCAACTCAGAAGCAAAACTCGCTTGCGAGTTGTCGGGCATAGGTTGCGATTGACTACGATTCAGAGAGTCTTGAGACGCAGCCAGCAAATTCGCCTTGAAGGCGTGGTGCATACCACCAGCTTAGCTGGTGGTTTTGATTTTTCAGAGTAATTCTGTTGATCTTCCTGTAACCCTCACAGCTTTTTCACCCAATCCCCACCATAGCAAAATCCCCCGAAACCTTTACGGCTTCGAGGGTTTTTACTGGTACGCCCGATGCGATTCGAACGCACGACCTTCAGAGTTGGTGTCGCTTAAGCAATGGATGAGAAGCAACGTTCTGTGTAAGTCACATTTTCACCTGCTGCATCCACTTAGGCATCATTTTCTTCAGCCCGCCCTTGCCGCGATTGGCCAACACTACGCTCTGCAGCAGAATGAAGAAACAAAGCATTGCACCGGTGGTGATGGACTGCCACCATGGATCGCGCAGGCCGGAGGTGGTAACGATTGCTTTGATGGTGGTCAGCGTCATTACGCCAAAGAGCGTGCCAATTACATTGCCAACGCCGCCGGACAGCAGCGTGCCGCCGATGATGGAGGAGGCAATGGCGTTCATCTCCGCACCGGCTGCGTTGGTGGCATTGCCTGCACCTGTGTGCATCATAAACACAAAGCCCGCAATACCGGAAAGAAGTCCGCTGATCAGATAGGAATAAAAGCGCGTGCGTTTCACGTTTACACCCAGCATGAGCGCGCTCTGGCTGCTTCCGCCCAAAGCGTAGAAATTGCGGCCCAGCCGACTCCATTTGAGCAGCAGAAAGACGCTTACCACGATGACAAGAGCGATTACCACACCGATTTCCATACGCGCCGGGATCAGATTGCCGTTTTTGGCGGTATATCCCAGCAGCGGAATTTCAATTTTGGTTTTCATCAGCTGCTTGAAACCTTCATGAGCGATCTTTTGCGGCTCAAGACTGACGATGGTGGTCATGCCGCGGGCAAAGAACATGCCTGCAAGGGTAATGATAAAGGGCTGGATTTCCAGATATGAAATCAGGAAGCCATGTGTCAGTCCAAAACCAAGACCGATCGCAATGGCCAGCAGCGCGGCAGTAAAGATGCTTCCACCATTATTCATGTGAACGATGCAGCTCATGACCACCAGAGCAGTCACGCCGCCGACAGAAATATCAATGCCTCCGCCGATCATGACGATGGTCAGTCCGCAGGCTACAATGATGAGCGCCGCGTTGTTGTTGAGCATGTCAAACACCTGCTGCCAGCGCAGGAAGCCGCCACCCCAGATAGCCATAGCGGCAAAGTACATGCCAAAGAAAATGAAGATGGTGATGGTCAGAAGCAGCTGCGTATCGGTCAGCGGCTCACGATGCTTGCGATTGGGAATGCGCGTCATACCACCGCCTCCTTTCCGGCTTTGCCGCTGCGAATCCGCGACCAAAGCCTGGACAGTTTCTGTTTTACTACGGGCGAACCTGCCGCAACAATCAGGATGATGACAATGGCCTTGTAGGCCTTTACATCAGTGGAGGGAACTTTCATGGCATAGAGCGTGATGGTCAATGCCTGAATGGCATAGGCGCCCAGCACCGAGCCGGTGATCTTGAATTTGCCGCCGCTGAGAGCGTTTCCGCCGATGGCCACGGCAAGGATCGCGTCCATCTCGATATCCAACAGTACCGTTTCGTGGTTGATCAGCCCCAGACGGCTGACGGCAATCACACCTGCCACTGCGCAGCATGCGCCGAGGATCATGAAAGAGATCAGCTTGATGCCGGTGGTGTTGATGCCGTTGAGCCTTGCCGCACGCTGGTTGATACCCACCGTCTGCGTGTACAGTCCCAGTGTGGTAAAACGGAACAGCAGAGCAAACAGCACGCCCACAGCGATTACGATCAGGATGGGCGTCGGCACCGGAATGCCGGGAATAAAGCTGCCGATGGCTGTAATCAGCGGACTGTCAATGGTAGGAGTGGCGCCGCCATTGATCCAGTAGGCCACAGAACGGCCGCAGGTGAACAATACCAGCGTGGCGATCATGGGCTGAATGCGGAACACGGAAACCAGCGTGCCGTTAAATGCGCCAAAGGCCATCGCAGCCACGCAGCAGGACACAAAGGCCAGTGCGATCGTGCCGGGATTGATGGTACCCGCACGAAGAATCTTGACGAACACGCTGCCTGCAATGGCTGCCAGAGCGCCCACGGAAATGTCCTGTCCTCCGCAGGCCGCAGTCACCAGCGTCATGCCCATGGCCAGAATGGCCAATTCGGATGCGCCGTTAAGAATGCTGACAAGGTTGCCGGTAAGCACTGTGCTTCCGCTGTTGTTGGTGGTGATTTCAATGGAGAAGAAACCCGGATCGCGGAACAGATTGAATACAACGATCAGCACGATGGAAAGGATCGGTACAATCAGCTGAGAGTACCGGCTCCAGTTGACTTTTTTCTTTGTCATGTCAGTTGCCACCTCCTGCGATGGTACGCATCACGTTGTCCTGCGTCAGTTCCGTACCGCGAAGTTCGCCCACGATGTTGCGGTCTCGCATGACGATGAGCCTCGAACAGGTGCGCAGCATTTCCTCGATTTCGGACGAAATAAAGGTAACGCTCATGCCTTCTTCTGCAAGCTTGCGCACCAGACGCTGGATTTCGGTCTTGGTACCCACGTCAATGCCGCGCGTAGGCTCGTCCAGAATCAGATACTGGGGATGGGTAAGCAGCCAGCGTGCGAGAATGACCTTCTGCTGATTGCCTCCGGAAAGCGATTTAATGGGCGTTTCGGAGGAGGCAGTCTTAATTTCCAGCGCCTTGATGTATTCATCAGCAAACGCCTCAGCCTCTGCCTGTGAAATGGGCTTGAAGAAGCCCTTCATCACCTGCAGGGCGAGGATGATATTATCGCGCACGGAAAGATCGGCGATGATGCCGTCGTCCTTGCGATCCTCTGGCAGATAGCCGATGCCGTGCTTCATGGCGTCGTAGGGCTTGGATACTTTAACGGCCTGACCATTCATGCGGATGCTTCCGCCGGTTACGCGGTCCGCACCAAAAATGGCGCGCACACTCTCGCTTCGTCCGGAGCCAAGAAGTCCTGTAAAGCCGTTCACTTCTCCTTTGCGGATGGAGAAGTCATAGGGACTGACGCCGTTGGCGCTGGAAAGGCCGCTGGCTTCATATACGGGCGTAGAAAGATCCTGCTCTCGGCTGTCATCGCGGCTCAGCTCGCTCAGACCCTCGAGTTCCTTGCCCATCATCTTGGCCACAAGCTCCACCTGCGGCAGATGCTCTATTTCATACTCACCGACCAGCTCGCCGTTTCGAAGAACCGTGATCCGGTCGCTGACCTCATATACCTGCTCCAAAAAATGCGTGACGAATACTATGCCCACGCCGCGCGCACGCAGATCGCGCATGAGCCTGAAAAGCATGGCGACTTCCTTGTCGTCCAGAGAAGAGGTGGGTTCGTCAAGAATCAACACCTTGCAGTCCATATCGACCGCGCGGGCAATGGCCACCATCTGCTGAACCGCAAGCGAGCAGCTGCCAAGCTGCTGTTTGGGACGGGCCGGGATGCCCAGATTCTCCAGAATGGCTCCGGCCTTTTTTTCGATTTCCTTCCAGTGGATCACAGCGCCTCTGCTGCGTCCGATAAACATGTTTTCCGCCACCGTAAGATTCGGGCACAGCGTAATCTCCTGATATACGGTGCTGATGCCTGCGTTCTGTGCCTCCTGCGGAGAACGGATGCTGACTTCCCCTTGAATGCCGTCAATGTGGATTTGACCCGCATCCTTGGAATATACGCCGGTGAGCACCTTGATCAAGGTTGATTTTCCTGCGCCGTTTTCTCCCATCAGCGCATGAATTTCGCCTTTGCGCAGCGTAAAATCCACGTTGTGCAGGGCTCGCACACCCGGAAAACTCTTGCAGATACCGCGCGCGGACAAAACGATGCCGTCTTGCATGTCCGTTTCCTCCTTTTCTGTGCAGGTCAAACCGAAGGCGCGGTGGGCACGCGCAGATCTCTCCGCATGTGCCGCACCGCGCAAATGACTTACTTATGAAAGACAGTGACTGGATTCTGTTTCCAGTTTACTCGCCCAGACCGTAGGTGTCGATATCAGCCTGAGTCAGGGTCTTGGCGTCGAAGCCCTTCTCCTCGGAGATGATCTTCTTGGATTCCAGAGCGAGATCTTCGCCGGCTTCCAGCTTCTGGATCAGGCCGCTGATCACATCAGCCTGGAAGGGAGAGCACTGACCGTCGTAGTTCCAGTTGCCGGCCAGCAGTTCGCGAAGCGCCCAGCGGTTGCAGTCGAAGCCCATAACGATCACGTCGCCGTTCACGCCGTGGGTGATGCCAGCTTCGTCCAGAGCGGCCACAGCGCCCTTGGCCATGCCGTCGTTCTCAGCGTAGATGATGTTGAAGGCTTCGCCGGAGTTGATTACAGACTCGGTGATCTTCTTGGCTTCGGCTTCGTCCCAGGTAGCGGTCTGCTGCACAACGAGCTTCCAGTTGTCATTGGCGGCAACCTGAGCGTCCAGCGCGCCAGTACGGCCCAGCTGAGCGTCGGAGCCCATGGCGCCCTGAATGTGGATGACATTATAGGCTTCCAGGTTCTGAGCGATCAGCCATTCGACAGCCAGCTTGCCCTGGTTGGCCATGTCGGAAACGACGGCAGCCACGTAGAGTTCTTCGTCGCAATCGATCATACGGTCGAACAGGAACACGCCGATGCCATTTTCCTGAGCAGACTGCAGCACGGCATCCCAGCCGGTGGTCTCGGCAGCGGAGATCAGCAGGTAATCCACGCCGTCGGTGATGAACTGCTGAGCGGCAGCCAGCTGTTCGTCATTCTTGAGGGAGTAGAAGGTCTTGGCGGCGTAGCCGTTCTCAGCGGAGAAAACCTTTTCGAAGTCCTTGACATTGGCTTCGCGGTAGCCGGATTCGGAGGGCGGGTTGTTCACGATGCCTACGGTCACTTCCGCCATGGCGGACGCGGCGCTGATCATCATCAGGATGGCCAGAAGCAGAGCAACGATTTTCTTCATTCTTTTTTCCTCCTGTTTTTCGTCCCCACGGGACTTTTTCTTTATCTTATTGTATCTCATACAGATCAATTCTTCAATCTGTTTTTTACCACAAATTATGAAAAAACATATAAACAACAAAATCAGTGTACGAAACAGACGAAAGGAAAGACATACCTAAGCCTTTCGCTCAAAACAGGATGCTTTTCATGAAAAATCTGTGGATCTTCCTGTGAACCCCACAGCTTTTTCGCCCAATCTCCACCATAGCAAAAACCCCCGAAACCTTTACGGCTTCGAGGGTTTTCGTTGGTACGCCCGATGCGATTCGAACGCACGACCTACAGAGTCGGAGTCTGTCACTCTATCCAACTGAGCTACGGGCGCGCGCAAGAAGTATTGTACTTACGAAACGCCGGTTTGTCAAGGGCGGAAAGAAGTCGTCTCCTGTCTGATGAATTACCAGGTGTAGTTATCAACGTCGATCTTATCGGGATCGGTGAAGGGAGCAAGGGTGGAGATCATCTTTACGGGCTTGTCGTAGGGGTTGCGTACATAATGGATTTCGCCGGGCTCGATGTGGATGAGCTGGCCGGGGGTCAGATGATTGACCACGCCGTCCACGATGACGTCAACTTCGCCTTCGAGGATGAAGAAGTTTTCTTCCATCACGTTGTGATAGTGAGCCTTGAAGTCCTGACCGGGCTGGAACTGCACCATGGCAAAGTTCATGCGGGGGCCCTTCATGAGGTACTTGGGGCCGCTGTCGCCGAAACGGTATTCGCGATCGTTTTCATGGATGATATACATGGCTGAATCCTCCTGATCTGTGTGAATAACGGGTGTTACTGCAGTCCGGGGGCGACCCACATGTAGCGGGTTACGCCGGAATCGCTCAGCGCCAACTGGGCGTCATAGACCTTGCGCCAGGTGGCGTACATTTCTTCATAGACGGCGTGATTGTCCATATTGGGTTCGTAGACCTTGTCCCACTTGACCAGACGGCGGCTGGCTTCGCTGAAGTCCTTGTACACGCCTACGCCGTAGCCGGCCAGAATGGCAGCGCCCAGAGCGGTGGCTTCACGCACAACCGGAACCTTCACAGGCAGGCCGAGCACGTCGCTGACAATCTGGCACCAGATATCGCCCTTGCTGGCGCCGCCGGCAAAGACCACTTCGCTGGGCCGGTTGCCGGTGGCTTCGTAAACCAGATCCATGTGTCCCTTGGCGATCATGGCGGTGTTTTCCATGATGGCGCGGTAGAAGGTGTACTTGTTGAACTTCTCGGGATCGAAGTCAAAGTTGGTGAAGGTGGGAGCGGCGTGACGCCAGCGGATGAAGTTCATCACGTCGGAGAAGGTGCACATCATGCCGTAGCAGCCGGCGGGAACCTTCTCGGCTTCCTCGTTCATCAGCTGATAGGGATCGGTGCCCAGCTCGGCAGCCTTGCGCACTTCTTCCTGACAGAAGGCGTCGCGGTACCAGCGCATGGTGAGGCCGGGCTTGAAGGCCAGCGCTTCGTACTGCCACATGCCGGGGATGGCATGGCAGTTGACGCGGACGCGGCACTTTTCGTCGGGCTTGGCATTGGGGGTGTTGAACACATACTGCCAGAAGCTGCCGCCGAAGATGGCTGCCTGGCTGGGATCAACCACGCCCACGCCCACGCAGCCCAGCTGCGTGTCGCCGCCGCCGGTGACAACCTTGGTGCCGACGGCCAGACCGGTTTCCTGAGCAGCCTTTTCGGTCACTTCGCCGATAACCTGTCCGCATTCGGCAGCAGGCGGGAAGATGTCGTCCCTCAGACCGACCTTGCGCATGATGGAGGGATCCCATGCACGGGTTTCAAGGTTGAAGATGCCGGTGGTGGAGCCGTTGGAGGGTTCCACGGCCAGAACGCCGGTGAGCTTGTAGATCAGCCAGTCGTTGAACATGCCGACTTTGGCGACTTTTTCATAAATCTCGGGCATTTTGTTTTTGACCCACAGGATGCGGGGCAGAGCGCCCAGCGCGTAGGTTTCGCCGGAAAGCTGGTAGATTTCCTTTTCCAGCTCCGGATTCATGCGAATCAGCTCGCCCACTTCGTCGTTGGAACGGGCGTCTACGTTGGCGCAGGCCCAGATTTCCTGTCCCTGCTCGTCATAAAGCACGATGCCTTCGCGCATGCAGGTGGTGCTGATGCCGGCGATGTCCTTGGGATCGATGCCGGTTTCGGCCAGAACGCCCTTGATGCAGTAGCTGGCCAGATCCCAGTTGGTCACCCAGTCGAAGTCCATGCTGCCGGGGAAACGGGGATCTTCCGCGTGAGTCCATTCACGCTGAACGCAGCCAACCTGCGTTCCTTCCGTGTCGAAGAGAACTGCGCGCACGCTGCCGGTGCCCGCGTCGATGGCCATCAGATACTGTTGCGCCATGTGTGATCCTTCCTTTCTGAAAAACGGTATGTCTGTCGTTTTGAGAGATGATTCACTTTATTCCGTGTAGGAGGTGCCGAGAATGGCCTCGGCGGTGTCGGTGTCGGTGATGAGGGTGTCGAGAATGCCGCCTTTGAGCACGGCACGGATGGCGTCTGCCTTCACACGTCCGGCAGCTACGCCGATAACGTTGTGCAGCTGACTGAGTGCCTCCATGGAGGTAGCGATGAGACGTTCCTCAATGGGACTGTTGATCAGCTGACCGTTTTCATCCACAAAATGGCTCAGCACATCGCCCTTTGCGCCCTGCATCGACAGATACAGCAGATCGTTGCTGTTGAGGATGCCGGAATGGAAAATGGTTGCGCTGCCGTCCATGGAGCCGATGCCCACGACTGTGAGCTGGGCCAGCGAAATCATGCGGCTGATTTCGCTCACGCTGGTCTCCTGGCGGATCGCGTCGGCCATTTCCTTGCTGGAGGCCAGAAGAGGCGCGGGGATAAGATGAAGTTTTGCGTTAAAAACGTTGCTTCGTGCATTGGGCAGGTAATAACTCACGCCGCCGGTGAGGGAAACGCAGGTGATCGTCGTTTCGGCGGTGGTGGCAAGGTTGTTGAGAACGCGGCTGGGCGTGTCACCATAGCCGATATTGATTACGCTGCCCTCGTGAAGACGCTCGGTGATGTACATGCTGGCAGCTTCAGCGATATTGGCGTTGATCTGCGAAGGATCGGCAGGGGAGGGAACCACAAAGACGTCCTCCAGACCGTAGGTTTCCATCAGTTTTTTTTCAATTTTCAGCCGCTCCTCATTGCCGCGGCGAAGGCTGAACTGAATCATGCCGGTCTGACGCGCGCGCTCCAGAAGGCGGATCACACGGATGCGGCTGATGCCGATGCGGTCTGAGATCTGCTGCTGGGTCATATCCTGAAAGTAGTAATACCAGGCCGCTTTGGCCATCAGCGCTTCTTCATAATCCATACAGGACAATCCTTATCAAAAGTTTTTGAACGTAACAAATGTATTCGAGGCCAGTATATCACGCCGGGCATGATCTGTCAATGGGAAGAAAGGCGAAAACGCTGATTATTTCCGGAGATTCCGGCTTTTTCATGGCCTTGATGGTGAAAAAGATTCCGAATGCTGAATTGGATGGGAGACAAGCGTGCAGGAAATCCATTTAAGGTATTGACAAATAGTTTACGAAACGATAGAATAACCATATTGATAAAAATTGTTTTGTGAAACTTTTATTCACTGTTTTGGAGGGCAACACACATGAACGAGCCTATGAACAAGGCTTCCGGGCTATCCGTTCGCGGCATCAAAAAGTCGTTCGGCATCAATGTTGTGCTCAGGGGTATCGATCTGGAAGTGCCGCAGGGTGCCGTGGTCGCGCTTATCGGCGGCAACGGCGCAGGCAAGAGCACGCTGATGAAGATCATCATGGGCATTTATCAGGCCGACGAGGGTGAAATCTGCATGGGAGGCAAGCCCTGCAAGCTGGGCAAGCCGTCCGCCTCTTTGGCTGCCGGTATTTATCTTGTGCCTCAGGAACCTTTGCTGTTCCCCAATATGACGGTTCTGGAAAACATCCTCATGGGCTTCAAGGAAGATGAGGCTGTGCTCAAAAAGCGCCTTGACAAGCATATGGAAGGTTTGGGCTTCAACCTTAACCTCCAGCGCAAGGCCAGCACCCTTTCCATTGCCGAACAGCAGCTGGTTGAGATCCTGCGCGGTCTGATGCGCGAGGCCAAGGTGCTCATTCTCGACGAGCCCACCAGCGCTCTGACCTTCGGCGAGGTGCAGGCGCTGTTCAAGGTCGTGCGCGACCTCAAGAGCAAGGGCATCAGCATGATCTATATCACGCACCGCCTCAACGAGGTGTTTGAGATTGCCACCGACGTAGCCATCATGCGCGACGGACTGATCACGCTCAAGGGCCCGGTGGAGAATTTCACCAAGGAAATGCTCATTCAGGGTCTCCTGCCCAATGACGCTGAAATGCAGACGCTGGGCGGCAAAGGCTATGAAACCATCCGCTATGACGACCTCAAGCCTGTGCTGCAGGTAAAAGACTTTTCCGGCTACGGCTTCAGCAATATTTCCTTTGATCTCTATCCCGGCGAGATTCTGGGCATCGCGGGCGTCGTGGGCGCTGGCCGCACGGAATTGATCAGCACCATTTTCGGCCGCGATAAGACCCTTGGCGGCAAAGTCATTCTCGACGGCAGGGATATCACCGGTCTTTCCACCAACAAGATTCTGCAGGCAGGCATCAACTTTGTGCCTGAAGACCGTCACTATCACGGCCTGTTCAAGATTCGCTCCATCTCCTCCAACACCACCTCGGCGCTGCTGGGTACCAGAGAGATCGGCAAACTGAACATGAACCGCCGCCGTCAGAAGGAAATCTCCCAGAAGTACGTCGATAACTTCCGCACCAAGATCGTCTCTCTGGAAGACCTTATCGGAAGCCTCTCCGGCGGCAACCAGCAGAAGGTTGTCATTGCACGTTCCCTGTCCACTCAGCCCAAGGTTGTGATTCTGGACGAGCCCACCCGCGGCATTGACGCTGCGGCCCGCGGCGACGTGTACAACATCATCCGCCAGCTCAAGGAAGCAGGCGTGGCCGTACTGATGGTTTCCTCCGACATCGAAGAAGTCGTGGAGCTTGCCGACCGTGCCATCACCGTGTTCCAGGGCAGAATCAACGGCGAGTTCAGCCACGATGAAATTACCCAGGACGTCCTGACCAGCGCCTCGTTCGGCATCAGTCAGGAGAAGGCGGTGGCCCATGAATAAGATCAAGAACATTTTCAAGGCCAGGTGGATGTCCAGCCTGATCTTCCTGATCGTGCTGTTCCTCATCACCGGCATCGCTGATCCGAGCTTCCTCAACTACTCCAGCATCATCAGCTGCTTCAACACCTCCACGATGTATACGCTGCTTGCCATTGGCATCGCATTTGTGATCATGACCGGCGAGATTGACGTATCCATCGGCGCGACGCTGGGTTTGACCGCCGCTATGACCGGCATGATCGCTCAGAGAGGCGGAAGCATCGGTGAAATGCTTCTCACCGTAATGCTCGTTGGCGCGGTGATCGGCGTGGTCAACGGCGTAGGCGTTTCGTTCTTCGGCGTTCCTTCGCTGATCTTCACACTCGGCACCAACAGCGTTATCCGCGGTCTGGTGTACATCGTCTCTGACGGACGCACCATTGAGAACTTCGGCGGCTCCATCGCCAGCTACGGCAATCAGGTGCTCTTCGCCGAAATCACCGTATACTATGCCATCGCCATTGCACTGGTGGCGGTAGCTCACATCGTGCTTACCAAGACCCGCAAGGGCAAGTACTTCATCGCAGTCGGCGACAACGCCGGCGGCGCAAACCTCGTAGGCATTTCTGTGCTGGGCACCAAGATGCTGGCCTATGTGCTGTGCGGCATCTTCGCCGGCCTTGGCGGATTTGTATTCGCTTCCAAGTACGGCCAAGTCATGACCGTTGCGGGCAACGGCTACGAAATGACCGCCATCGCGGCCTGCGTTCTGGGAGGCATCTCCCTTTCCGGCGGCCTTGGCAACATGGTGGGCGCGGCGCTGGGCGCTGTGATCATGTCCTCCATCAGCCGTCTGCTGGTTTTCATCGGCCTTCCCTCCACCTACGACAACACCATCACCGGCATCATGCTGATCGTGATCGTTGTGGTCGACGCACTGGCACAGCGGCGCTCCATTGAAATGGCCAGAAGAAAGCGTCTCCTGTCCAGAACTGCGGAAGGAGGCGAGAACGGATGAAATCTGTGCTGAAAAAGGTTTTCAAGCATTGGGAACTGTTTCTGGTGATTTTCCTTGTGCTGGAGTTCGTGGTCTTTGGCGCGGCTAATCCCAAGTTCCTGCGTCCCAAGTCCATCATGAACAGCATCGTCAACTACATCAGCGTCTGCATCATCTCGCTGTTTGTAACGCTGGTCATGATTACCGGCGGCATTGATATTCAGGCGCCTTCCATCATCGGCCTGACGAGTATCGTCATCGGCGTGCTCTGGAGCGATGCGGGACTGAACATCTGGCTGGCTGTGTTCATCGCCGTGGTTCTGGCTGCGCTGTGCGGCGCGCTGAGCGGCTTCTTCATCGCCTACTGCGGGGTTCAGCCGATGGTGGTTACGCTGGGCGGCAGCTTCCTGTATTCAGGTCTTGCGCTGCTGGTGTCCAGCATGTCCGCCACGCCTGCCTATCAGGGCATCAGCGGCTTCCCGTCCAAGAATGAAGCGGGCGCTTATGTGGACTTCCGCTTCCTGGGCAAGGGCAATCTGTTCGGAATTCCCACGCAGATCGTGGTTTACATCCTGCTGATCGTCTTGTGCATCTGGCTGCTCCACCGCACCAAATACGGCGAGCGCCTGTTCCTCATCGGCGTCAACCAGCAGGCTGCCGAGTATTCCGGCATTAACACCCGCGCTGTCATCATGTCGACCTACGTGCTCTCCGCCGTGAGCGCCGCGCTGGCCGGCACGCTCCTGACGGCCAACGTCAACTCCGCCAAGTACAACCTTGGTTCCGGCTACACGCTGGCAATCATTACCGCGGTTGTTCTGGGCGGCACGCTCAACACCGGCGGCAAGGGCTCGATCCTTGGTACGGTGCTGGCGTCCCTGATCATCTGCATCCTGCGCTACGGCCTGCCGCTGTGCTTCGATGTGAGCACCCAGAACCTGGACCTGCCGGTAGGTATCGTACTGGTGCTGGTGGTGCTGGGCCGCGAAATTGCCGGAAAGGGCATGATTCAGGCTTTGGCCAAGCAGCTCAAAAAGCGCTCGGCCTGACAACTCTGAATTTCAGGAGGCGTTGTGAATGCCTCTTGGGATAAATAAAAATGGGAGGACTCAAACATGAAAAAGATCCTGGCTTTGGTTCTCGTCCTGTGCATGGCTATGACCATGACCTCTGCCTTCGCCGCGAAGAGCCCGGTGGATGGCATGACCGTTGCCTTCATTCCGAAGGTATCCGGCAACTCCTTCTTCGAAGCTGCTAACGACGGCGCTCAGAAGTACGCTGCTGAGTGGGGCCTGACCGTTGACTACATCGGTTCCCCCGACGCTTCCGTTACCACCCAGCTCGAGCTGATCCAGCAGGCCATCGACAAGGGCGTGGATGCCATCTGCATCTCCTCTGTTGACGCCACCGGTCTGGATGAGAAGCTGATCGAGGCTCAGGAAGCTGGCATCTACGTCAGCACTTGGGACTCTGACGTCTCCCCCAATGCCCGCGCTCTGATGATCTCTCAGGGCACCGCTGACGTTCTTGGACCGATGCTCGTTGAAATGGGCGTTGAGTCTCTGAAGGAGCGCGGCGTGGACGTGGCTGGCGAAGTCAAGTACGTCTGGCACTTCTCCAACCCCTCCGTGGCTGACCAGAACTCCTGGTACGTGGCTGGCGACGAGTACATCAAGGCCACCTATCCCAGCTGGGTTGCTGTTCACGATCCCTACTACTCCAACCAGGATCCCGCTCAGTCTGTGAGCGTTGGCGAATCCATCTTCGAAGCCTATCCCGACGTTGACCTGATCATCTGCAACGACTCCACCGCTCTGCCCGGACAGTGCGGCGCCGCCCAGAACAAGGGCCTGACCGCTGCTGACGTGACCATCACCGGCTTCTGCCCGCCCTCCGGCATGACCACCTACCTGGAGAACGGCATCTGCACCCGTTGGGGTCTGTGGGATTGCGGCATCCAGGGTGCCCTGGGCTGCTATCTGGCCGCTTACGTTTCCGCTGGCAACACCGTTAAGGTTGGCGACGTTGTGAACGTCCCCGGCATCGGCGATGTGACCATCCTTGCCAATGGCGATCTGGTCGCCGGCCAGGAGACTGCTGCTGAGAACAACGGCGTCGTGCTGCTGCCCGAGCGCGTTGTCTTCACCGCTGAGAACGTTGCGAACTATCCCTTCTAATCAATCCTAACCCTAATCAGGAGGAGCCCTTCGGGGCCCCTCCTCTTGTGGTGAATGCCGGGGCATGACGCGGCGTTTACCTGCGATACCGCTTATGGCGGAAATACGATTTCATTACAGAAAGGAACGATTCCAATGGCTGATAAAGACGGACTGAAGGTTGCGAAAGATTATCATACCGACGTGGAATTTGCCAACAATAACGGTTTTTATGTAAAGGGCGCCAGCCATCTGGACTGGGGCATGAAGAAGCATCTGTCCAACATTTTCGATCCCAAGAGCGGCAACACCGTGATGTTTGCCTTTGACCACGGCTACTTCATGGGCTCCACCGCCGGCCTCGAGCGTCTGGACCTGGTGATTCCCAAGCTCATGCCCAATGTTGACTGCCTCATGGGTACCCGCGGCGCTCTGCGTACCTGTGTGCCCCCGGAAAACCGCAAGGCCATCGCTCTGCGCGTTTCCAGCGGCTCCTCCATGCTCAACGATGACCTGAGCCATGAGGTTGTGGCTGTGGATATCGAGGACTCCATTCGCATGAACGCCGACTGTATGGCCGTGCAGACCTTCATCGGCGCTGACGGACAGCTGTCCTCCATCGACAACCTGAGCAAGGTGATCAACGCTGGCTTCCGCTACAGCATCCCCACCCTGGGCGTTGTGGCTGTTGGCAAGGACATGGAGCGCACCGACCGCTTCTTCAAGCTGGCCACCCGTATCGTAGCTGAAATGGGCGTTCAGATCGTGAAGACCTACTACTGCGACAACTTCGAAGAAGTCGTTGCTGCCTGCCCGGTTCCGATCGTTGTTGCCGGCGGCAAGAAGCTGCCTGAGGACGAGGCCATGACTCTGGCCTACCGTTCCATCCAGGGCGGCGCCCGCGGCGTCGACATGGGCCGCAACATCTTCCAGAGCCCCCACTCTGTTGAAATGTCTCAGGCTATCCGCAAGATTGTGCACGAGGGCTACACCGACAAGGAAGCCTACGAGTTCTTCCAGGATGCCATCCATGCCAAGGGCTAATCCCCTGGAACTGCGGACTGAGTGCAATTGTAAAGCCAGAGCTTTGTCTCTGGCTTTTTTGAAAGGATGAGATTTGGTATGGCTCTTGCCATTACAGAAATGGTGCTTCCCGTACTGCTGATGTTCGGCCTCGGATGGTTTTGCAACAAAAAGCAGATCTTCTCTGCGCAGGGACTGACGGGCATCAAGGCGCTGGTGGGCAATGTGCTGCTGCCGGTGGTTTTGTTCAATGCATTCTTTACGGCTGAGTATTCAGGCACGATCGCGCTGACCTTCGGCGTGGTGTACGTATCCTGTGCGCTGGGGCTTGCGGCTGGTTTTTTGCTTCGCCGTTTTGTGAAGCCGTACGACAAGTACATGCCCTTCCTGCTGACGGACTTCGAAGGCGGCATGCTCGGCTATGCGCTGTTCGGACTGCTATACACGGGTCAGACGCGGATTTTTGCCATGGTGGATATCGGTCAGACGCTGGCTGCGTACACGGTCTTCCTCGTTACACTGCAGGCTGTGAGCACCGGAAAGACCAATCCCAAGGCGCTTGCCAAGAATGCGCTGACCAATCCCGCATTCATCGGCACGCTGATCGGCGTGGTGCTGGGCGCAACGGGCGTGGGCAAGTGGGTGCTTTCTTCTCAGATTGGCACGCTGGTGAGCGGTACGATCTCCTTTGTCACCGCGCCTGTTTCCGGCCTGATTCTGGTCATTGTTGGTTATGAACTCAACTTCCGCCGTGAAATGATGAAGCCTGTGATGATTACGGTGCTTCTGCGCATTCTGGTGATGGCGGTGCTGCTGGTGCTGGGTTCCATCGTGATCTTCTCGATCGTACCCTTCGACAAGCCTTTGTTTGTGGCGCTGATGCTTGGTTATTCGCTGCCTGCTCCGTTCATCATTCCGCTGTTTGCAGAGCTTGGCAAGGACGGCGAATATATCTCCACCGCCTTGTCCATGGAAACCATTGCGTCGATTATTCTCTTTATTGGTATTGCTGCGTACACGCTCGCGTAAGAGGAGGTTTGGCTTATGCTGAAAGGTATTTCTCCGGTTGTTTCTCCTGAATTGCTCAAAATCATCGCTGAAATGGGACATGGTGATGAACTTGTTATTTCTGACGGCAATTTTCCGGGCGCGTCTGTTGGAAAACGTATTGTGCGTGCTGACGGCCACGGTGGAGCCGAAGTGATGAAGGGCATCATTGATCTGTTTCCGCTGGATGATTTCGTTGAAGCGCCGATGGCGGTAATGGAAGTGCCGGATGGAATGTTTCCAGGCAATGAGGCTCCCATTTGGGCGGAATTCCGCAAAATCGCCGATACAGATCTTCCGACTGCAAAGTTTGATTTCATGGAGCACGACGAGTTCATCGAACGCTGCCGCAAAGCCTACTGTGTTGTTCAGACGGGAGAGAAGGCGTTGTACGCCAATATCATTCTGCGCAAGGGCGTAGTGCGCTGCTGAAACCGCGAAGTGAAATGGTTTGGAATATGGAAAAAGACCGTTGAAATCAGCTTCAACGGTCTTTTTCTTGTTCAGCGGGCATTTCTGAGCGCTTCCACGGAGAAAGAGGGGATTCGTCCAAGCGCATCGGGACCGACATTGAGCAGATAGTTTACGCCCATGCCGTTGAGCCGTGTGCGGCGTTCACGGATTTGCTCCGGAGTGATCCAGTTCTGATCGAAGTATTTGTAGCCCCAGGAGCTGTTCAGCGTTCCGGCAGTCTCGTACAGTCCGTAGGGAGAAGGTTTGAAGCCGTGCAGGCTGTTGGGGTCAGCGTTTTCGTCTGGTCTGAATTCAGTCGGATATTCGTTATCGCCCAGCGATACATAGTCATACGCGCCATTGCCGATACGGGAATTGATGAGGCAGTCCGGCTGATAATGCTTGACCAACGCGTTGAGCTCAAGGCTCTGCTCTTTGGTGATGGTATGCGGCACATCAAACCAGATCAGGCACAGATCGCCGTAGCCTGTCAGGATTTCCTGAACCTGCGGCTTGATTTTTTCCTCAAAGCAGATGGAAAAGTCCTTTTTTGTACGGTCAGGATAGTCCCAGCTGTTGTCCCACGACACGCCCGAACAGGGTTCGAGGTGATCGTATCCGCCACCGTGCGGATGATGCCAGTCCAGTTCCTGCGAATAGTAGAGACCGAACTTCAGCCCATGTTTGTAGCAGGCCTCGCCAAGCTCCGCAACAACATCGCGCCCGAAAGGCGTAGCGTCCACAATGTTGTAGCGGTCGGCCTTCGAATGAAACATGGCGAAACCGTCATGATGCTTGGATGTGAACACAAAATACTGCATGCCGCATTCCTTGGCCAGACGCATCCACTCATTTGCATCAAAACAGATGGGACTGAAAATTCCGGCCAGCTTTTCGTATTCGGCATTGGGAATGGGCATATAGCTCTGAATCCATTCGGCATAGTTTTCCACCCTGCGGCCGCGGTATTCGCCGCCCAGAATCGAATACAGGCCCCAGTGAGCCATCATGCCGTATTGCGCATTTTTGAACCATTCGCGGTTATTCATGGATTTTTCCTCCGTATTGTGCGTTTGCAAGCAGCCATTTCGCCACGCCGTCGTCCTCGTTGCTGCCGATTACGGCGGTAGCGGCGGCTTTAAGCTCGTCCACTGCATTTGCAACTGCATAGCTCTCATCTGCGATCTCAAACATGTCCACGTCGTTTTTGCCGTCGCCGAAGACAACCAGCCGGTCGCAGTGCAGAAGCTCCCGCAACTGCCGAATGGCGTTGGATTTGGAAGCGGCGGCAGGCATGAACTCCAGCCATTGTTCGCCGGAATAGATGTCGCGCTGATACACAGCATGGCAGATTTCCCGGTATTTAAGGTAGAAGGGCTCCAGAACACCGGCATCGCCGATGCAGCTCAGATAGAAGACTTCTCCTTGGCACAATTCTTCTTCGGAGAAAACCTCGCGGCTGCGATGGTCGCCCTTCCGGGTGGCAACAAAATCCCGAACACCCTGAGTGCTTTTCTCGCTCAGATAGCTGAACTTTTCTTCACCGTCCACAAAGGCATAGACGATGGGGTAGACGCCGTTGGAAAGAAGATCATCCAGAATGAGTTTGATTTCATCTCCAAAAAAGTTGGACAGCAGAATTTCGCCGGTGACGTTGTCCCTGATGAATGCGCCGTTGTAAACAATCAGCGGGATTTTTGCGCTCAGGCCGCGCGTGACCTTGACCGAAGTTACATAAGAGCGGGCAGTCGCGTAGGAAAACAGCATGCCTTGGCTGACAAGCTCGTTAATGGCGCGGTTGGTAAAGTCGGAAGTCGTTTCATTTTTCCTGAGTAGGGTTCCGTCCAGATCGGTTACATAGAGCGTGCGCATGAGGCCTCCTTTCAGCATGAAAGAAAACGTAAAATGGGGTATACATTTCTTTTGAATAAGGTGGGTTCATCATATAGCAGTATGTTACAAAATGTCAATACTGTTCGGAAATTCGATGGACAAAGCGGTTGGATAACTCCTTTATTCAACAAACGGATCAAAAAAGCCGAACGTTTTGTTAAAAAATCCGAAAAAATTTCAATTTTCTCTTGCCTTTGACAGGAAAAGCATTATAATAATGGAGGTTCTGCTGGAAATCAGCAGACAAACCTTAATAACCAAAGAACATCTGGAGGTTATCAAGAAATGCGCAAACTGTTTGCTCTGGCCCTGACTCTGGTTCTGGCCCTGACTTCTGTGTCTGCTCTGGCCGAGGGCTCCCTGGTGGTTTACACTCCCAATCCCGATGCTGAAATCCAGTACATCCTCAATCCCTTCGCCGAGAAGTACGGTGTTGAAGTTGAAATGCTGAGCATGGGCACCGGCGAATGCTACACCCGTCTGCTGGCTGAAAAGGACGCTCCCATCGCTGACGTTATGTTCGGCGGCGTGGAATCCACCTGGACCCATGACTATCCTGACCTCTTTGCCACCTATATTGCCAACGGCAATGACAAGCTGCCCGCCGAGTACCAGAATCCCGACGGAATGATCACCAACTACATCCTGGGCGGCTCCTGCGTTATCATCGTTAACGAAGAGCTCGAAAAGGAACTGGGCGTTACCATCACCTGCTACGAAGATCTGCTCAACCCCGCTCTCAAGGGCATGATCGCTTCTGCTGATCCCAACGCCTCTTCTTCTTCCTTCGCTCACCTGTCCAACATCCTGCTGGCTCGCGGCGACGGCGAAAATCCCTACGAGTCTGAGGCTGCCTGGAACTACGTTGCCGCTCTGATCGATCAGCTCGACGGCTCTCTGACCAGCGGTTCCTCCGCCGTGTACAAGGGCGTTGCCAACGGCGAGTACGTTGCCGGTCTGAGCTATGAAGTCGGCGTTGCCGGTTTCATCGCCAACGGCGCTGAAGGCGTTCGCGCTGTGTACCCCACCGAGGGCGTGTGCTGGACTCCCGTTGGCTCCGCTATCGTCAATGGCGCCAAGAACATCGACAATGCCAAGCTGTTCATGGACTGGCTGATCTCCGACGAGTGCCAGACCATCATGGCCACCGCTGAGGGTTCCGTGCTGCGTGGCGTGCGCACCGACCTGTTCGTGCCCACCGACTACATGCCCGCTTTCGATACCCTGAACCTCAAGCAGGAAAACAGCGAGTACACCTCCGCCAACAAACAGACCATTCTGGATCACTGGAACGATCTGTGGAACAAGTAATTCCGCCACAAGTCATCTGACATTTGCCCGCCCCTTGTGGAACGTCCGCATCGGGCGGGTGTTCCCTGTTCATGGGGAAAAACTTTCACGCTTTCAAAGGAGCTAGCGATTTCATGAGCGTTACGATTAAGATTGACCATGCCCACAAGTGCTACGGCAGCAATGTTATCATTGAGGATCTGTCTGTCAGAATCCGTGAAGGCGAATTCTTTACCCTGCTGGGACCCTCCGGCTGCGGCAAGACCACGCTGTTGCGCATGATCGCCGGCTTCAACTCCATTGAGGGCGGCGACTTCTACTTCAATGATACCCGTATCAACGATATCGATCCCAGCAAGCGCCGCATCGGTATGGTGTTCCAGAATTATGCGATCTTCCCGCACCTGAGCGTGAAGGACAACGTGATGTTCGGCCTGAAGAACCAGCCCAAAAAGCTGACCAAGGCAGAAATGAGCGAACAGACTGAAAAGTTCATGAAGCTGATGCACATTGAAGAATATGCCGAGCGCAAGCCCGAGCGTCTCTCCGGCGGTCAGCAGCAGCGCGTGGCGCTGGCCCGTGCGCTGGTCATCCAGCCTGATGTGCTGCTCATGGACGAGCCGCTGTCCAATCTGGACGCCAAGCTTCGCGTTGAAATGCGTGAAACCATTCGCTCCATCCAGCGCAATGTGGGCATCACCACTGTGTACGTCACCCACGACCAGGAAGAAGCCATGGCGGTTTCCGACCGTATCGCCGTTATGAATCTGGGCGAGATTCAGCAGATCGGCACGCCTCAGGCCATCTACCAGCGTCCGGCCAATCTGTTCGTTGCCAGCTTCATCGGCCGCACCAATCTGCTCAACGGCGAAATCCGCATGGAAAACGATGCAGCCCTGCTGGTTCTGGCCGACGGTACCAGCGTGAAGGTCGATACCCTGCTGGACGGGGAAAAGAAGGACCAGAAGGTCGTCGTTTCCGTGCGTCCTGAGGAATTCGTGATTTCCCGCGATGGCGAGGGCATTGGCGCGACGGTGGTTTCCTCTACCTTCCTGGGTCTGAATATGCATTATTTCCTCAAGCTGGACAGCGGCGAGGATGTGCAGGTCATTCAGGAAGCGGAGCTGGATTCCCGTCTGGCCGACGGCGAAAAGATCCGCCTGCGCATGAAGCAGGGCAAAATTAACATCTTCTGCGAGGATGGCAGCCGCAACCTCGTCAGCGGCGTTACGAATGACAACGTGCCCAAGCAGGAGGCCTGATGATGAAAGCGACGCGCAAATTGGATACGTGGCAGATCATTTCCTTCGTGATTCTGGGTCTGTACGCGTTGTTTCTGGTGCTGCCGCTGTTTCAGCTGCTGCGCTCCTCTGTGATCAATGAAGAAGGCCAGTTTACGTGGGAATTTTTCCAGCGCTTCTTTGGCCGTGAAACCTACTATGGCACACTGTTCAACTCCTTCAAGGTAGCCTGCGCTGTAACGGTGACCTCGCTGATTGTAGGCATTCTGTTTTCCTACTTTTACAGCCTGTTTGAACTCAAGGGCAAGGCTTTCCTGCAGGTGATGGCGATTCTCGCCTGCATGTCTCCGCCCGTTATCGGCGCGTACAGCTGGATTCAGATGTTCGGGCGCGGCGGCATCATCACCAAGTTCCTCCGCTCGACCTTTGCCTTCCGTATGCCGGATATCTACGGCTTTGGCGGTATCGTGCTGGTCATTACCTGTCAGCTGTTCCCACTGGTGTTCCTCTACATCAACGGTGCGCTGAAGAACATCGACAATTCCCTGATCGAGGCTTCTTCGGGCCTGGGCTGCAACAGCTTCAAGCGCTTCTTCAAGGTGATTATGCCCCTGTGCATGCCCACCATTCTGGCCGCGGGTCTCCTGGTGTTCATGCGTGCTTTTGCCGACTTCTCCACGCCGCTTCTGATCGGAAAAGGCTATCAGACCTTCCCGGTTCTGATTTACAACAGCTTCGTTGGCGAAACCTCGCGCAGTCAGAACTTTGCTTCGGCTGTCAGCGTGGTCGGCATCGTGGTTACGGCACTGATCTTCTTCGTGCAGAAGTTTGCCAATGCAAAGTTCAACTTCACCATGAATGCACTGCACTCCATTGAAACCCACAAGCCGCGCAAGCTTTCGAGCATCCTGATGCATGGCTACTGCTATCTCATCGTGTTCATTGCAATGATGCCGCAGTTCTTCGTTGCATGGCAGTCCTTCCGCAAATGCAAGGGCGGCGTGTTCCAGGACGGATACAGCCTGCAGAGCTATGCTGAGGCCTTTGACAAGATTCTCAAGCGCAGCCTGCCCAATACATTCCTGATTGGTGTTGCGGCGCTGGTGCTGGTTATCTTCTTGGCCATCCTGATTGCCTATCTGGTGGTTCGCCGTGCCAACACTGTAAACGGCGTAATCGATACCCTGTCCATGGTGCCTTACATTATTCCGGGCGCTGTTGTGGGTATTGCGCTGGTGATCACCTTCAACCGCGGACCGCTGGTACTCACCGGCACGGCTGCGATTATGATTATTGCGCTGATTATCCGCCGTCTGCCGTACACGATCCGCTCGTCTGTGGCAATTCTGCAGCAGATTCCGCTGTCGATTGAAGAGGCTGCGATCAGCCTTGGCTGTTCCAAGCTGAAGGCATTCTTCACCATCACCGTACCCATGATGACCAATGGCATCATGTCCGGCGCGATCATCAGCTGGATCACGATCATCACCGAGCTTTCCACGGCCATCATCCTCTACAGCGTCAACACCGAAACCCTGACGCTTACCGTGTACACCTCTGTGGTGCAGGGCAACGACGGCGTTGCTGCGGCCGTGGCGACCATTCTGCTGGTCGTGACCACGATCTCGCTGCTGCTGTTTATGAAGTTCTCCAAGAACAAGGACATCGCGTTCTAAGTAAAAAACGCCTGCTTCCATATTGGAAGCAGGCGTTTTTTGTATGCTTGCAATGATCAGGCCACTTCGTTGCCAGCCAGGAACACGCGCTTCTGAGTGTAGTTGTCGGTGCAGACGATGAAGTCAGCCTGCTTGCCGGTGGCGATGGAACCAACCACATCCTGAACGCCCAGCGCACAGGCGGGATTGTAGGTGCAGGCGCGAACCACGTCTTCCTCAGCGATGCCCCAGGACAGCGTGTTGAGCAGGCACTGGTACAGGTTGGTGGCGGAGCAGGCGATGGTGCCGTCGCTCAGACGGGCCACGCCGTTGATCAGGGTAGCCATCTGACCGCCCAGTTCGAACTCGGTGCCGTCGGGCTGACCGGCGCAGCGGCCGGAGTCGGAGATCAGGATCATGCGCTCGCCGCCAAACATGGAGAAGGCCAGACGGACAGCGGCAGGATGAATGTGCATGCCGTCGCAGATGATCTCAGCGCGGACGTTCTTGTTTTCCACAGCGGCGGGAATCACGCCGGGGTTGCGGTGGTTGATGCCGGGCATGGCGTTGTACAGATGGGTGACATGGGTCGCGCCAGCGTCGATCGCAGCCTTGGCGTCGTCATAGGTGCAGTCAGTGTGCGCGATGGAGACCGTGCACAGTTCCTTGGCCTTTTCCACAAACTCCACAGAGCCTTCAAGTTCGGGAGCGATATCTACGATGCGAACCAGACCGTCGCAGCCGTCGTACAGCTTCTTGAAGCCCTCAAAATCAGGAGTCTTGAGGTAGTCGGCATTCTGAGCGCCGCGCTTCTTGTAAGAGAAGTACGGGCCTTCCATCTGGATGCCGCGCAGCACCGCGCAGCCTTCGGGCTTTTCTTCCACCAGACGCTTGGCATCGGCAAAGGCTTTTTCCAGCACCTCGTAGGGCAGGGTCATGGAAGCGGGAGCAAAGCTGGTAACGCCGCAGCGCAGGTAGTATGCAGCCATCTGCTTGAGGCCTTCGTACTTGCCGTCAGAGAAGTCAGCGCCGGAGTTGCCGTGGCTGTGCACTTCGATCAGGCCGGGGATCACGGTGGCACCGTTGAGATCAATGGCATCAGCGGGCACTTCCTCGGGCAGAATGGCGCCAAATTTGCCGTCCTTTACTTCAAAGGCACCGGTTTTGAAGGTGAAATCACTGGTGAAGATACGGGCATTCTTGTAAAACATATTCCAATCCTCCTTGTGTATAAAGAAGCTTTTTTTCTATAAAGAATAGTACAGCATCAGCGCGTTTTTTTCAAGAGGAGAGGGGCAATACTGTACAATTTTAATGATAAACAAGAGAAAACGGCTTGAAACAGAAAATCATACAGAGTACAATCATTATTAGAAAAACCGAATAGAAGGAGAAAATCATGGACTACATTGCAAACGAAAAACGCTACGATACCATGCAGTACCGCAGATGCGGACGCAGCGGACTGATGCTGCCTGTGATTTCGCTGGGGCTGTGGCATAACTTTGGCAATATCACGCCCTTCGGGGTGCAGCAAAGCCTGCTGCGCACAGCCTTTGATCATGGCATCACACATTTTGACCTCGCCAATAATTATGGTCCGCCCTATGGCGAGGCGGAGCGTAATTTCGGCATGCATATGCTGCGCGACTGGAAGCCTTACCGCGATGAGCTTGTTATCTCCACCAAGGCAGGATATGATATGTGGCCCGGTCCGTATGGGAATCATGGAAGCCGCAAATACCTGATTGCCAGCCTGGATCAGTCGCTCAAACGAATGAATCTGGATTATGTGGACATCTTTTATCACCATCGTCCTGACCCGGAAACCCCTGTTGAGGAAACAGCTGGGGCGCTGGAACAGATTCTCCGCAGCGGAAAGGCGCTTTACGTCGGCGTGTCCAACTACAATGCTCAGCAGACTGAGACGATGGTTCGGATGCTTGGAACTTTGGGAACACATCTGCTGATCCATCAGCCCAGCTATTCCATGCTCAATCGCCATATTGAAACGCCCATGGAGGGTACAGGAAGTCTGCAGGATGTGCTGCGCCGAGAGGGCGTTGGATGCATCTGCTTTGCGCCGCTGCAGAATGGTCTGCTTACCGGAAAATACCTCAATGGAATCCCGGCAGATTCACGCGCCGCACATGATCCGCGTTACCTCAAGCCTGCTGCCATTACCGATGATAAACTCAAGAAAGTCTTAAGGCTTCAGCAGATTGCGCGTAAGCGCGGACAGTCGCTTGCACAGATGTCGCTGCAGTGGGTGCTGCGGGATGAGGTGGTTACCTCGGCTCTTATCGGCGCGAGCCGTCCGGAGCAGATTGTTGAAAATGTGTCTGCACTCAGCGGACCTGCCTTTACGCAGGAAGAGCTGACGCTGATTGACGGAATCGTGGGATAAACCAAAAGCAAACCCCGGAAGAGAGAAGTCTCTTCCGGGGTTCGCTGTTCTTGGAAGATTAAATGCCCAGCAGGTCGCTGTATACCTTCAGCGCGCCGTCAGTTTCACCCTTGAGCACGCGGGTAGCCAGCACTTTGCCCAGCTGCACGCCTTCCTGGTCGAAGGAGTTCAGGTTCCATGCAAAACCCTGGAACATCACCTTGTTCTCGAAGTGGGCAAGCAATGCGCCCAGCGCTTCGGGAGTGAGCTGCTTGCCGATGATAATGCTGGAGGGACGGCCGCCGGCAAAGTACTTGTTGCGGTTGTCGTCCTGCTTGCCGCAGGCGAAGGCGATGATCTGAGCAGCGACGTTTGCGCACAGCTTCTGCTGGCTGGTGCTGCCCTGGATAACGACGTCGGTGGCCATCTGGCTGTTCTTGAAGCCGACGAACTGCAGCGGGATGATGTCCGTGCCCTGATGCAGCAGCTGATAGAAGCTGTGCTGGCCGTTGGTGCCGGGCTCGCCGAAGATGACGGGGCCGGTTACATAGTCAACGGGCTCGCCGAAACGGTTGACGGACTTGCCGTTGGATTCCATGTCCAGCTGCTGCAGATGAGCGGGGAAGCGGCTCATGGCCTGGGAATAGGGGAGTACAGCGGTGGTGGGATAGCCCAGCACATTGCGCTCGTACACGCCGATCAGGGCATCGAGCAGAGCGGGATTCTTGAGCAGGTCTTCGTTCTTGCTCAGAGCGTCAGCTTCGGCAGCGCCGTTGAGGAAGCGCTCGAACACTTCGGGGCCGAAGGCCAGAGACAGCACCGCACCGCCCACGCCGGAGGTGGAGGAATAGCGGCCGCCGATGTAGTCGTCCATGAAGACGGCGGCCAGATAGTCGGCGCTCTTGGCCAGCGGAGAGGTTTCGCTGGTTACGGCGATCATGTGCTTGCTGGCATCCAGACCGGCCTTGGCAAGGGCATCCTTGACGAAGGACTCGTTGGTCAGGGTTTCCAGCGTGGTGCCGGACTTGGAAACCAGCACGAAGATGGAGTGGGCTACGTCGATCTTGGAAAGCACGCCGGCAGCGTCGTCGGGGTCGACGTTGGAGATGAATTCAGCCTTCATCTTGAAGGTGTTGTTGACCTTGGCCCAGTTTTCCAGAGCCAGATACATGGCGCGGGGGCCCAGGTCGCTGCCGCCAATGCCGATCTGAACAACGGTGGTGAACTTTTCACCTGCGGCGTTGGTGATTTCACCGGCATGAACCTTGTTGGCCAGCTCAGCGATCTTCTTCTGCTGCTCAACATAGAACGCGCGCTTGTCCACGCCGTCAGCCACAACAGCATCGCCCAGCTGGCCGCGGGTGAGGTGATGCAGAACCATGCGCTTTTCACCGGTGTTGATGACTTCGCCGTTGTAGAGAGCGGCAAACTTTTCAGTCAGCTGGGCTTCCTTTGCAAAAGCAGCCAGAGCTTCAAGCACGCCGTCATCCACAGGACGGGCGCCAAAGTTAAAGTCCAGTTCCGCACCCATGGGCACGGTGTAGCGCTTCACGCGCTCGGCACCTTCTTCGCCAGACATGGCCGCAGCCAGATCAACGCGCGGTACGTTCAAAAGTGTCTGATAAGAAGCCAGCGTGTCCATGTTTTTCCAAGCGATCATAGTGGAAATCCTCCTTTATATTTGCGCAAAGAAATTGCTGCAGATATCAGTTCTCATAGCAAAATATACTATCAATCCGGCAAAATTTCAAGGTGATTTCAGGTTTTTGACAAAGAAAGTGCGAAGTTTTTTCCGAAAAGCTCCAGTACGGAAAAAACAAGGCGATTGTTTTCGTTGACAATCCGGCTTCGATTCGCTATCATGTCGTAGAACGTTAAATGAGCGGCGGTGAATTTCTGTGATCACCCTCAAGGAAATAGCGGCGGAGGCAGGCGTGAGCGTCATGACGGTCTCCAATGTCATTCATAACAATCTGGCGCGTGTTTCGCCTGAAACAGCGGAAAAGATACGCGCTATTCTTGAAAAACATCATTACGTGCCCAATATGGCCGCGCGAAGCCTGATTTCCAAGGCCTCGCGTATTGTTGCGGTGCTTCTGCCTCTGTGGGAAGCCACGGCCGACAGTATGCTGCTGGATCCCTATACGGGACAGATGGCGGGCATGCTGGAAACGCTTCTGCGTGAGAAGGAATACTATGTGATGCTCTGCTCTTTTCAGACGGTTGATCAGGTGCTGGCGATTCAGCGCACATGGCAGATTGACGGTTCCATCCTGATCGTGCCGCACCGCGATGAAATCACTCACGAACTGGTGGAAAAGAGCGTCTCGCCTCTGGTGGTTATCGACCGTAAGTTTGACGACCTGAAGATGATGTCCGTATGCCTCGATGACCGCAAGGGCAGCTATCTGGCTACGAAGCATCTTTTGGAAAACGGCCACAGGCGCATTGGCTTTGCCTGTCCGTCCATTGAGGGATCGGAAGTTATCCGCAAGCGCTATCAGGGATATCTGGACGCGCTGGGCGAGTACTGTCTCACGGCCAATCCGGCCTGGGTTTTTGACGGGTATTACCATCAGGAAGGCGGCGAAACGGTCGGACGGATGATCATGGAGCTTTCCGACCGTCCCAGCGCCATGGTAACCACCGAGGACCTCCTCGCCTGCGGCGTCATCAAAGCCTGTCAGGCAGGCGGACTTCAGGTACCGCGAGACATGAGCGTGGTAGGATTCGACAACTCCAGTCCCTCCCGCCTGATTACGCCGGGACTTACAACCATTGCGCAGGATGTGCGTCAGAAGGCTGAATATGTGGTCAACATGCTCCTTCGGGCGATCGGCGACAGCAAATACAGAGAAGATCACATCATGATGGATGTAGAACTTGTAACACGCGAATCGGTGTACAATTATGCAAACTGAATCGGGCTTGACGGGCCGACAGCAGTCTGCCCGTTTTTTTTTGACCTTAATAAACAGAACTCTTTGATTTTTTGGTGAATGTGCTAAAAAGAAAAAAAGTTTTTGTGACTACTTGACAATGATATATCTGAACTGTATACTATTTACATAAATGGAGTTTATCGATAAACCTTTTCGAAAAGAAAAGGAATCTTCTTTGCAGGAAGGTATAACGATAAACCTATTGAAACACAACGTCCCGAAGACCGTCCGCGTCCGGTCATGAGCAAAAGGAGAGACGATTCCATGGTCAAGAACAACCGCCTGGTGGAAGGCAATGTGTGGAGAAGGATCAGGCAGAATGCCGGCCTGTACCTGTTGATGGTTCCTGCCATCATCATCTTCATCTGCTTCACGTACATGCCGATGTACGGCATCGTCATCGCGTTCAAGAACTTCCGCCCGGCCTCCGGCATTCTGGGCAGCTCGTGGGCAGGCTTCAAGTACTTTGAAAAGTACTTCACCTCCTACATGTTCGGAAACACCATCCGCAATACTCTTGTTATCAGCCTGTACACCATTCTGGTTACCTTCCCGCTGCCCATTGGCATCGCGCTGATGTGCAACCAGATGTACGCCAAGCGCTTCAAGAAGTTCTTCCAGGTTTCCACCTACCTGCCGCACTTCATCTCCACCGTTGTTATGTGCGGTATGATCATCCTCTTCCTGTCTCCCTCCTCCGGCATGATCCCCAAGCTGATGGGCATGATCGGCATCAAGATGGGCGACCTGATGGGCAATGAAGGAGCCTTCTCCTCCATCTACGCATGGAAGGAAGTGTGGCAGCACGTTGGCTGGGACTCTATCATGTACATCGCAGCCCTGTCCGCAGTTGATCCCCAGCTGTACGAAGCTGCTGTGGTCGACGGCGCCAACAAGTGGCAGAAGATGCGCTACATCGATATCCCCATGCTCATTCCCACTGCCATCACGCTGTTCATCCTGCGTTCCGGCAGCGTCATGAGCGTCGGCTTTGAAAAGGTCTACCTGCTGCAGAACGACCTGAACATGGGCGCTTCGGAAATCATCTCCACCTACGTCTACAAGATGGGTCTGAAGTCCAACCAGTACAGCTACTCTGCTGCCATCGGCCTGTTCAATAACGTGGTCAACTTCATCCTGCTTCTGTCCGTCAACTTCGTGGCCAAGAAGATGGGCGATACGTCCCTGTTCTAAGAAAGGAGATTCGCGATATGTCTATGCCTATGCAGTACGCGGGCTCCAAGGTCAAGAAGCTCGGAAGCGACCGCGTGTTCGATTTTCTGCTCTATGCCATCGCTGCGCTGATGGTGCTGGTATCCCTGTATCCGATGTATTTCATCGTAATCGCCTCCATCTCCGACCCCAACAAGGTCGCTGCGGGCGAAATTCTGTTCTACCCCGAAGGCATCACCTTCGAAGGTTACCGTCACCTCTTTGACATGACCAACCTGTGGATCGGCTACGGCAACACCATCCTGTACGTTCTCGCCGGCACGCTGATTCAGCTGGCCGTCAACATTCCTGTGGCGTACGCGCTCAGCCGCCGTGACCTGGTGGGTCACAAGTGGTTCACGCTGTTCTTCGTCTTCCCGATGTTCTTCGGCGGCGGTCTGATCCCCACCTTCATTATCATCAACAACTGGTTCCACCTGCTGGATACCTTCCTGGTCATGGTGCTGCCGTTCTCAGTTATCACTTACTACATCATCGTTGCCCGCACCTTCTTTGACAACTCCATGCCCAAGGAACTGTGGGACGCTGCCCAGATCGACGGCTGCGGCAACCTGCGCTACTTCTTCCAGATCGTGCTTCCGCTTTCCAAGGCCATCATCGCCGTGATCGCGCTGTGGTCCGCCGTGGGTCACTGGAACAGCTACTTCAATGCCCTGATCTACCTGCGCGATGCCAACAAGTATCCGCTGCAGCTGGTCATGCGCAACATCCTCATCAACAACGAGGTCGTGGCCCAGGCCATGACCGGCTCCGCCGCCGCCGAGGCCAACCGCAAGGCCAACCTCATCAAGTACGGCGCAATCGTTCTTTCCTCTGCTCCGATCATGTGCATGTATCCGTTCGTGCAGAAGTACTTCAACCAGGGCGTTATGATCGGCGCTCTCAAGGGCTGATGTTAAAGGCAGAAAGGCCTTTATCATAAATTAGAAATGGAGGAGATCCCATGAAGAAACTGTTGTCCCTTCTGCTGGCTCTGAGCATGGTTCTGAGCCTCGGCGCTTCCCTTGCCGAAGAAAATCCCACCTTCTCCGTCGCCATCGTGCGCTGGACTGACGGCTGGGGCATTGACTTCTCCCAGACTGCTCTGCTGAAGGAAATCGGCGAAGCTACCGGCGTGAACATCGAGTGGCAGCCCTACTACAATTCCACCTGGGCCGACCAGAAGTCCCTGATGCTGGCCAGCGGCCTCGAAGCCCTGCCGGATGCCTTCTTCGGCTCCATCTCCCTCAACGATACCGATATCGCCCTCAACGAGGACTACTTCGTTGAGCTCACCGATTACATCGCTGAGTACATGCCTAACCTGACCGCGATCTTCGAGAAGGATCCCACCATGAAGGCGCTGGTCACCAACACCGACGGCAAGATCTACAGCCTGCCCAAGAAGCTGCCCAGCCGTCCCGCTACCGCCAACGAAATGTACATCAACAAGGTCTGGCTCGAGGAGCTGGGTCTGGAAGCTCCCAAGACCTACACCGAGCTGGCTGACGTGCTGGTAAAGTTCTCCGAGTCCGGCGAAGGCCGCTGGGGTCTGGTCAACACCGCCTCTCTGGCTGGCGACCTGAACAACCTGCTCCTGCCCTTCGGCGTGCAGACCAGCCGTGCCGGCAACTTCATGGGCATGAACAAGGACAACCAGCCCTACTTCGTTCCCACCGCTGAGAACTACAAGGAAGCTGTGAAGTGGGCTCATGACCTCTACGTCAAGGGCGCCCTGCATCCCGAGCGCTTCACCATGACCAGCGACATGTGCAACGCCATCATCCAGAACGCTGAGAACCCCGGCACCGGCATCGTGTTTGGCTGGACCGCCGACGCTGAGCTTCTGGGCGCTGCTGTGCACTACACCGTGGCTGAGGCCGTTGAAGGCCCCGACGGCGTGCGCTACGTTGAGAGCGACCCCACCTTCCTCAACTACGGCCGCAATGAGCTGGTTGTGACCAAGAACTGCGAGGATGTTGGCAAGCTGCTGACCTGGGCTGACCAGTTCTACACCGACCTGGCTTCCGTGCAGACCTACTACGGCTCCATCGGCGACGGCAAGATCACCGCTCACGAGGACGGCACCTACGAAGTGCTGCTGCCCGCTGCTGACTCCGGCATCAACATTGACACCTCCTGCTGGACCTTCTCCTTCCGCGATCATGGCCCCAAGTACATGAACGAAGAGTTCCAGTCCAAGATCGTGCTGCCCGCCACCGAGGGCGACGGCATCAAGCTGGCTGACGACGCTGTGAACGCTGCCTACGTGCGCGACACCTTCCCGGTCGTGTTCTACACCACCGAGCAGCTGGAAGAAAAGGCTTTCCTGAGCACTGATATCTACAGCTACGTTTCCACCCAGTACGCCAAGTGGGTCACCGAAGGCGGCATCGACGAGGAGTGGGACGCTTACATCGAGCAGCTCAACAAGATGGGTCTGGAAGATCTGGTTCAGATCGAGCTGGACGCCTATGCTACCTACGTTGGCGAATAAGCGGACAATCCCGCTTCCGCTCTGACGAACGGCAGGAAGCCCTAGCGGCCTCCCGCGTGCGTAGTTGAGCGCAGCCTAATCAGAAACTCCCTGGGGCTGCCGTCTTTGGGCGGCAGCCCCTTTTAACAAATTGTACGGAGGAGAATCATGAAAGCTACCGATTTGTGGACGATCAAACCCCTTGCGCGCCCTGAGAGCGTTGTGTGCGGTCCCGGATACCGCATCACCGTTCTGACGGATCGTCTCCTGCGGCTGGAATATGAGGCTGACAACCGCTTTGAGGACAGCGCTACCCAGATGGCCATCTGCCGTGAATTTCCGGCGGTACCCTTCACTTCTGCCGTGCAAGATGGCCGCCTCGTCATCGACACTGAATCCCTGCATCTGGAGTACGACCAGAAGCCCTTCTCTTCCACCGGCCTGAGCGTGACCCTCAAGGGCAGCTTCACGGTGTACGCGTCCATCTGGCATTACGGCGATCAGGACGAGTCCTTCGGCGGCACGGCCAGAACGCTGGATATGGCCGATGGCGAAATTCCGCTGGAGAGCAGCATCATGTCTCCCAAGGGTTATGCCGTGCTTGACGACAGTCATTCCATGCGCATGGACAACGAAGGAAAGCTTCAGCCCCATGTGCCTCACGGAGAGGATCTGTACCTGTTTGCGTACGGCCATGATTATCATGGCTGCCTGCGCGACTATCTGCATCTGAGCGGCCCTGCGCCTGTGATTCCGCGCTTTGCGCTGGGCAACTGGTGGAGCCGTTTCTATCCCTATACGCAGCAGAGCTATCAGGAACTCATGGAAAAGTTCCATGAGGAAGGTGTTCCGCTGTCTGTGTCGGTTCTGGACATGAACTGGCATGTTACCGATATTGATCCCAAGTACGGCACCGGCTGGACCGGCTACAGCTGGGACAGGGAAAAGTTCCCGGAGCCGGAAAAACTGCTTAAATGGCTGCATGAATACGGTCTGAAAGTAACGCTGAATGATCATCCTGCGGACGGCATCCGTCCCTGCGAGGATATGTATGAAAACATGGCACGCGAGCTCGGCGTGGATCCTGCCGAGGAGCGTTCCTTCCCATTTGACGCCGCCAGCGAAACCTATCTCAAGGCGCTTAGTAAGGCGGTTCTGGAACCGCACGAAGAGAGCGGCGTGGACTTCTGGTGGCTGGACTGGCAGCAGAAGGGCGGCACCAGCGATCCGGGAATGGATCCGCTGTTCGTGCTCAATCATACCCGCTTCCTGCACGCGCTGGACACCGGACGCGCACCCATGATCCTCTCGCGCTACGGCGGCCCCGGCAGCCATCGCTACCCGCTGGGCTTCTCCGGCGATACCGCTGCCACCTGGGATTCTCTCAAGTTCCAGCCCTTCTTTACCTCCGCCGCGGCCAATATCGCTTATGGCTGGTGGAGCCATGACATCGGAGGCCATATGTTTGGCGCCAAGGACGACGAGCTGACGGCACGCTGGGTGCAGTTCGGCGCGTTCAGTCCCATTCTGCGCCTGCATTCTTCCACCTCCATGTTCATGCGCAAGGAGCCCTGGCTCTTCTCCCATGAAGCCAGCGAGGCCATGAAGAAATATCTGCGCCTGAGGCACCGCATGATCCCGTGGCTCTATTCCCAGAACGTGATTGCCAGCCGCGAGAACAAGGCGCTTCTGCGTCCCCTTTACTACGATTACAACGACCGCATGTTCCATTACGTGCGTCGAAATGAATATCTGCTGGGCGACTGCATGTTCGTGAGTCCCATTGTGGATCGCGCCGATCCCAAGACGGGCCTTGCGGCAGTCAACACATGGCTGCCCAAGGGCGATTGGACCGACCTGATGACCGGTGACCGCTACCACGGCGGCAGAATGCTCAATCTCTACCGTTCCCTCAGTGACATTCCCGTGTTGATCAAGGCCGGCGGAATCGTACCGATGGATGCGGAAGAAGTGCCCGAAAACGGCGTTGAGCTGCCGGATACCATCCTCCTGCGCGTCTTTACCGGTGCTGATGGCGAGTGCGAACTGATCGAGGATAATGGCAAGCTGCCCTGTGATCCCGAATACCGCAGCGTTATCACCCGCGTGAAGCTCGAAGGACGCACGCTGACGGTGTTCCCGCCGGAAGGCGATGCATCCCTGCTGCCTGCAGGCCGTCGTTATCTGGTGGAAATGAACGGCTTTGCAAATGTCGAACCTGAGGCTGACTGCACCATCGGATGCAGCTATGATGAGAATCGCCGTGCACTCACCGTGGAACTCAGCGCGCTCAGCGCAGTTCTCCGCTGGACCGGCGATACCTCCGCGCCTGCCATCGACTGGCCCGAGCGTCTGATGGATCTGCTCACGCCGGTTGAAATGTCCTTCAACGACAAGGAACGTCTGGTTTGGGCAGCCCGTGGCTGCAGAACGCCCGTGGAATTCCTGGCTCAGGCTCATATGATGGACCTCGCGCCTTCTCTGCTGGGCGCCATCCTTGAACTGCTCAGCGCTTATTGATGGAGGGATTCCATGAAACGCCTGCTGCTTCTGACGCTGATGCTGCTTCTGGGCGTTTTGCCTGCCGCTGCCGAAGATGCGCCGTCCGCCCGCGTGTGGCTGGACGGCGCGGAGGTGGCCACGGTGTATCAGACAGCCGTGAGCCATCAGCGTTTCTGGTCAGAAAACCCGGAATTGACCTCCACGCCTGTGGCCATTGCGACGCATGCATTTCCCTGCAATGTGGAAATTGACTTTGGATGCGATGTGCAAAGCGCAGTGGTGCGTCCGCTGGCGGATGGGATTGTGCCGGAAATCCGCGATGGGAAAGTCATCTTTGCCATGCAGGAGCCGGCCAATCTGACCGTTGAAATCAACGGCACCATCGACGGTGCGCTGCATCTGTTTGTGGATGAAGTGGATGAAAAGCCTGATCCTGAAGCCAAAAATGTGATCTATTACGGTCCGGGCGTGTACCGCGATGTGCTCATCACTCCGAAGTCCAACCAGCTGATTTACCTCGACGAGGGTGCGTTGATCTACGGTCAGATCTTCTGCGGCATGGGAAACAACTTCACCATTGCCGGTCACGGCGTTCTTTGCGGCTCCATCTATGATCGCTGGGAAGACCAGCTGGTTCCTGTCAGCCTGACCAACTGCAGTGATTTCACTGTGCGGGATATCACCATTCTCGATCCGTCGGCGTGGACGTTCAACCTCCTGCGCTGCAAGAATGTGCTGATCGATAATGTGAAGATCATCTCCGCCCGTTCCAACGGCGATGGATTCACCTTCCAGAACTGCGAGAACGTCACCGTTCAGAACAGCTTTGTGCGTTCGTGGGATGATTCAATGGTGGTCAAGGGCTACAACGGAAACGTGAGCAATATCACTTTCGAAAACATGACGATCTGGACGGATCTGGCGCAGAGCTGCGAGGTGGGTTATGAAACCCGCGCCAAAGTGATGAAGGATATCACCTTCCGCGATATCACGGTTCTGCACAACTTCCATAAGCCGGTCATTTCCATCCACAACAGCGACAATGCCAAGGTGTTAAACGTGCTGTTTGAAAACATTGTTGTGGAGGATGCGCAGATGGGCGAGGGCGACGGAACGCCATATCTGATCGACTTTACCACCACAGAGTCCCAGTGGTCGGTTACGCCGACGCGCGGAACCATCGATGGCGTTACAGTGCGCAATGTCACGGTGCTGGACGGCAAGAAGCCTTCCATTCGTATCTGGTCGAATGACGAAAGCAGCCGGATCGATAACGTGTCGATTGAAGGACTCACAATTCTGGGAGAAGTGATCACGAATTTTGATCAGATCGTCTTCGAGGCGAGTCCGTTCAATGGAGAGAATATCAGCATTTGCGAGTAAATGCAGCAAAACCGTCCGGAGGATAAACGCCGGACGGTTTTTGTGTGCCTTTCTCCTTGAATCCACGATCGGGATACGGTATCATAGGAAACGGAGTGTGATGATGATGACGGAACGTCTTTACTACGATAATGCCTATCTCACGGAGTTTGACGCGCAGGTGATCGACTGCCGTAAAAACGGAGAATACTTTGATGTGCTGCTGAACCGGAGCGCGTTTTATCCCACATCGGGAGGTCAGCCTTTTGACACCGGAGCGCTTGGCGATGCCCGCGTTATTGACGTCAACGTAACCGATGGCGAAGTCTGGCACACGGTGACAAAAGCGCTTGGGGTTGGAGAAACCGTGCATGGACGAATCGACTGGGAACGGCGCTTTGACCATATGCAGCAGCATGCGGGCGATCACATGATTGCGGGCGCGCTGCATCGTACCATGGGCGGCGTGACCATCGGATTGCATATCAGCGACGATGTATCCACCATCGACGTGGCCATGCCGGAGGGCATCACGCGTATTACGGATGAGGAAATCCACAGGATTGAACTGGACGTGAACGATCACATTCAGCGCAATGTTCCCATCCGCTGCTGGTTTCCTGACGCAGATGAACTGAAAACGCTTCCGCTTCGAAAGGAACCCACCGTGAAGGAGCATGTGCGCATCGTAGCCATCGGGGACGACGAGATGGTGGCCTGCGGCGGAACGCATCCCTCTTCAGCCGGACAGATCGGTCTGGTGAAGATCGTTTCGGTTGCACCTGCGCGCGGCAAGATGCGCGTGGCGTTTCTGGCTGGCAAACGCGCACTGATGGATTACTTCAGATGCAGCGAAGCAGCCCACGCGGCGGCAGAACAGCTTTCCACCAATGTGGATGGTCTTGCCGACAGCGTATGCGCCATGCAGGAAAAGCTTCGTGCGGCGGAGTCTGAACTGATCCGTTTCAAGAAGGAGCAGCTTCTCTCACAGACGCAGCACATGATTGACGGTGCGGACATTCTGCCCGACGGCACCCGTCTCATTGCGAAGTTCGTGGAGGCGGACGCGATGCTGCTCAGGGATCTTGCTTCCAGACTGATCGAACACCCCAGCGTGATCGCGCTGATGGGCGCGATGAACGGCGATCAGGCGATTTATGTATTTGGGCGTTCTGAGGATGTTTCCGTCAATATGGGCAATCTTCTGCGGGACAGCGCCCGTCCTTTGAGCGGAAAAGGCGGCGGGAGGCCCGACTTTGCGCAGGGCGGAGGATGCAGGGAAATCCTTGCGGCTGCGTGTGAAATGCTTCGAAAATAAAAGAAGTGGATTGATCCCCACCTGTTTGGCAGGTGGGGATATTTCATTGCAGCGAAATGAAAAACGTCCTGTACCATCTGGTACAGGACGGAGAAAGAAGCTTGCTCAAACCGAACATCCGCGGATGTGATGTGCGTCGTTGATGACCTCAAACCGGGGACCGGTCAGCGCGCCTGGCTGGTCGGAAAGCCGGAGAATGGTGACAGCTGTGAAATCGGCAGGCATGGCGGCGCAGAAATAGGGGAAGGGAATGTTGGCCATATGAGACAGCGCTACGGCAGAGGAGCCTCCGTGGCTGAACATGGCAACGGTACGGTTGGTGTTTTCGCCGACCACGCGGTAGTAGTCGCCCTCTCTCTGATAACCAAGCTCCAGAAGCCACTGGTCGATATCAGCGGAAACCTTGGCGTACTGATCTACTACAAGGCTATGACAGTAGGGTTCATGCTGCTGCCAGTCCGTGTGGTGCAGGCTTTGACCGCGTTCAATTTTGTCCCATGCGATGAACCACGGATTGCCGCCGCGAAACAGTTCCGTTCCATCCTTGGAATCCCATTTAATCTCGCGCATGAAATCACAGCGGACGATGGGGAGGCCCAGAAGCTCGGCAGTGTATCCGGCAGTTTCAAGGGCGCGGCCGCAGGTGGAGGAATAGATTTCACTGATCCCTTCGTCCGAAACGCGGCGTGCGGCTGCCTGAGCATGCAGATGGCCCAGCTCAGTCAGACAGTCCAGTTGATAATTTGGATGTCCGTGACGTACAAATACGATTCTCACAGCGAGTACCTCCTGATGGCGTCAGTTGTTATTCGCTCTTCGCTTCTTTGAGGGCATCCTCGTACAGGCTGATCAGATAGTCGCCGACCACCTTGAGATGACGCCACAGGGACGTTTTGATGTACTCGGGAACACCGGGAGTTACGATGCGCTTGACTTCGAAACTGAAATCGTGCTGATAGTTGATTTCAGCCAGTGTGCGCATGATATCGAACCAGTTCACCGTGCCGCGGAAGGGGGACAGGTGAGAGTCGTTCCTGCCGATGTTGTCGTGCACGTGGGTGACTTTCAGACGCTCTCCGAGGGTTTTGAGCGCCTCGGTCTGGTCGGCGTAGACCAGATTGGCATGGCCAAAATCCCAGCATGCGCCCACAAGACCGCTGTTTTGATTGAGTGTATCGATCAGGTCGCACAGTTCCTCTACATGAGCGCAATACCAGCGCTTGCGTCCGCCGCCTTCAAAGTCGGCCATGTTTTCCAGTGCAAGGCCTACGTTATGCTTGGCGCAGACCTCCAGACGACGGTTGAAATAATCGATGTTGATCTCCTTGGACTTGATGAAGGGTAGCGGAGCGCCCAGCGCAGTCGCAGGGTGAGCCACCGTCCACGGAGCACCCAGAATGGCAGCACCCACGATGGAGCGGTCCACCATTTCTTCAATGTCATCAGGCGTTCCGGCAGGCATGGTGTAGAAATTGTAGAAAGGCACATGCGACTGCACGAAGGTGATGCCGATTTCCTTTGCGGCGTCGGCGAGTACCTGCATACGTTCCTTCCAGTCGGGTTCGCGCAGGAAGGAATCCTTGTTTGCAGCAGAGCAGAAGATGGCGTCCAGATTGTCAAAGCCCAGCGCCTTGTAGCGCTTCATTTCCTCGATGCAGGCTTCGAGGGATTCGCTGTAGGGCGGAAAGAAGAAATTGACCGTGGTGGAAAGTCTCATATTCAGATCCTCCTTCACACTGATGAAACGGCATTACAGAGCCGCTTTGGCTTCGTTGAACAAACTGACCAGATAATCGCCGACCACCTTGAGATGCTCGCGCAAAGAGGTCTTGATTTCTTCAGGTACGGCCTCATCCTTGATACGCTTGACCTCGTAGCTGAAGTCATGCTGATAGTCCATCTCGGCCAGCGTGCGCATGACGGCGAACCAGTCGACCGTACCGCGGAAGGGAGCGATGTGCTCGTCCCAGAGGCTGTTGTTGTCGTGGACGTGCGTTACCTTGAGGCGCTCGCCTAGCATCTTGAGCGCTTCGGTCTGCGTGGTGTAAATGGTATTGGCATGGCCGAAGTCCCAGCATGCGCCCACAAGGCTGCTTTCCTGACGCAGGGTATCGATCAGGTCGCACAGTTCCTCCACATCGACACAATAACGGCGCTCGCGTCCGCCGCCGCGGATACAGCCCATGTTTTCAATGGCGAGGCCTACACCGCAGTCCTCGGCGGTTTCCAGACGCTTGCGCATGTAATCCAGATTAAGCGCTTTCGAACGTGCGATGGGGCTGGGATCGCCCAGCGCGGTGCCGGGATGGATAACCGTCCAGGGAGCGCCGAGAATGCCGGCGGCACGGATACTGAGGTCAACCATTTCGTCAATATCCTCCACAAGCGTGGCAGGCTTCTGACATACATTATAAAAAGGAACGTGGGATTGTCCGAAAACCAGCCCCATTTCCTTTGCAGCTTCGGCCAGCTTGTGCATTTTCTCCTGCCAGTCAGGATGGCGGAGGAAGGAGTCGGGAGAGGCGGCGTCGCACATGATGGCATCCAGAACGGTATAGCCCAGATCTCGGCAGCGCTTCATATCGGCAATGCAGTTGTCCAGAGAGCGTACGTATGGCTGTGCAAAGAAGTTGACAGTCGTGGAAAGACGCATGGTTTTTTCCTCCTTACACGGGTAGAATATTCATTTGATACGATCCGTTGATAGGACGAATAGATTATAACACAATGCGGAATATATTTCAACAAGCAACGAATGGAAATGAAACGTGTTTCATTTGAACTAAAACAAAAAGGTTCAAAAACGTCCGGAAAGTCATTGACAACTTGTGCAAAAGGAATATAATAGGCTTGAAGGTTCTGTTTTTGGTTTCAGAAAAATGAAATGAAATATGAAAGCAATTCTCATGGGAGGGATGTACCGTGACTGCTTTGGAGAAAAAGATGACTTTCAGTCAGAAGCGGCAGAAGGTGATGCGCAAGCTGTGGAAAATGCGCTATGCCTATCTGATGCTTCTGCCCGTAATCATTTATTTTGCGCTGTTCAAATACTGGCCCATGTACTGGCTGCGCATGGCCTTCTACGATTTCAAGGTGCTCCGCGGTTTTGACGGCAGCAAGTTCGTCGGCTTGAAGCACTTTATCCGTTTCTTCGAAAGCACGGATTTCTGGATGCTGCTCACCAACACCCTGTCCATCAATTTCTCGGTGCTGTTGTTTGTGTTCCCGGTTCCGATTGTTTTTGCACTTCTGCTCAACGAAGTCCAAAGCGCCCCCTTCAAAAAGGCCATTCAGACCGTCAGCTATCTGCCCTACTTCATTTCTACCATGATCGTGGTAGCCATGATCAACACGCTGCTTTCTCCTTCTGTGGGTGTTGTAAACCGCGTGATCAAAATGATGGGCGGCGAAGCGATCTACTTCATGGGTTCGGAAAAGTATTTCCGTCCTGTATACATCCTGTCTGCCATCTGGCAGAATACAGGCTGGAGCGCTATTGTCTACCTCAGCGCGCTTACTGCCATTGACCCCACCCTGTACGAAGCGGCTATCGTAGACGGCGCAGGAAGAATGCGTCAGGTGTGGCACATTACGCTGCCGGGCATCCGCTCCACCATCATCATCATGTTCATCCTGCAGCTGGGCAAAATTATGAACGTAGGCTTTGAAAAGGTCTACCTGCTGCAGAATCCGCTCAACCTTGGCGCCTCGGAGGTTATTTCCACCTACCTGTACAAGAAGGGTATCATTAACGCCAACTACAGTTATTCCACTGCAATTGGCCTGTTTAATGCCGTTATCAACTTTGGCATGGTTCTCATTTCCAACACCATCAGCCGCAAGGTTGGCGAAATCAGCATGTGGTAAGAGGGGAGGAAGATACATGCATACTGCGGGCAAAAAGACACTCAGTCAGAAACTCTTTATTGCAGCCAACACCACTTTCATGATCCTGTTTATGCTGGTCATTCTATACCCGGTGCTCAACATCTTCGCTATTTCGCTCAGTGAGGACACACCGGTGCTTACCGGCCGTGTAACAGTCTATCCGATCGGTTGGGATACCACTGCCTACGAAAATGCCTTTAACAACAGACTGCTGCTTAAATCCTATTTGAACACGGTTATCGTAGCGATTGTGGGCAGCGGATTCTCGCTGGTGCTCACCTCTCTGGCAGCCTATCCGCTGGCATACTGCAAATTCTACGGCAAGAGACTCATCTCGTTCCTGATTATGTTCACCATGTGGTTCTCCGCCGGTATGATTCCCACCTTTATGGTTATCAGGGGCTTGGGTCTGATCAACAGCATGTTCAGTTTGATCTTCCTGCATCTGATTTCGGCGTATAATACCATTATTCTTAGAAACTACTACGAATCCATTCCCATTGCGCTGGTGGAAAGCGCCTACCTTGACGGCGCAAACGACTTCCAGGTGCTTTGGAAGATCGTAACGCCCATGGCAAAGCCTTCTCTGGCGATCATCCTGCTGTGGTGCATCGTAGGCCACTGGAACGATTTCTTCAATCCTCTCATCTACCTCAACTCTACGGACAAGTATACCCTGCAGCTGGTGCTGCGTGACATTGTGCTGGAAGCTTCCGGCACGGAACTCTTCGGCATGGCCAACACCACGCTGGATGGCGCGAGCCATTCCGCCATCAGCGAACAGACCCGAAACGCCGTGGTCTTCCTGGCAATGGTGCCTATGCTGATTATCTACCCCTTCCTGCAGAAGTATTTTGTAACCGGCATGATGATCGGCGCTGTGAAGGGCTAAAAACGATCCGTCCCCGTATGGTGATGCGGGTACAAGGATAAATGAAAAAGGAGGAACCCCAATGAAGAAGCTGCTTGCTCTGGTGCTCGCGCTGGTTATGCTGACCGCGCTGGTGCCCTTCAGCGCGATGGCTGAAGAAGTGACCACCATCAAGGTTCTGGCCAAGACCTGGACCCCCTACAACCCCGAAGAGACCTCCATCTGGGATGAGCTCGCTGCCCGTACCGGCGTGAAGATTGAGTTCATCTGGACGCCCAACACCAACTACGAAGAAAAGGTGAATACCGTGCTGGCTTCCGGCGATCTGCCTGATGCGATCATGGGCGCCAACATCTCCCTGCTGCTCAACCAGGGCGCTATCATCCCGCTGGATGATCTCCTGGCTGAGAAGTGCCCCAACTATCTCGCCCTGCTGAAGGACGTTGACGATCCTTATCTGCGCAACCCCGATGACGGCCAGATGTACTACATCTCCTACATCATGGACTTTGCGCCCTCCATGTCCTTCCTGTATCGCGCTGACTGGGCTGCTGATGCCGGCATGGATACTCCCGAAACCTGGGCCGACTGGATGGCTTACTGGGAGTGGGTTCGCGATAACGACGCCAACGGCAACGGCGACCCGAACGACGAAATCCCGATCGTTGAGAACAACACCGATAACCTGCTCAAACTGGCCAACTGGTTTGACATGAGGGTGCACAACAACTACTTTGCCAGCGATCTGGAAGGCAACCTCGTGCCCCTGTTCGAGCATCCCAACTTCAAGACCTACCTGGAGACCATGATTGATCTGTACAACAATGGCATCCTGGACAAGGAGTTCGCTACCCGCAGCGACACCTACAAGTCCGTGCTGGATACCGGCGTTGCCGCCAGCTCCTACTACTACGCCGAGCGCGCCAACCTGACCACTGCTGTTCTGCGTGACAGCGGCGATGCTGACGCTGCTTTCCTGGGCGTTGCTCCTCCCACCTATTATGAAAACGGCACCCGAAGCATCCAGGCCCGTACCCGCGTCGAGAATTCCGGCATCGCCATCACCGTGGCTGCTGAAGAACGCGGCACTGTGGACGCGATCCTGAAGCTGTGGAACTACATCTACTCCGAAGAAGGCGGCAACCTGGTTCGCTACGGCATCGAAGGCCGCCATCACACCAAGGACGGCGACAAGTTCCTCTACACCGATGAGGTTCTGTCCGGCGCCTTCACCAGCGCCCGTAAGTCCGGCGTCATCCCCTCTGTTATCGCCTTCCCCTGGGACGAAGCGAGCTACATGCAGATCCTGACTGCTGGCAAGAGCTACGAAGAACTGACTCCCAACATGCAGTACTTCTATGATGCTCTGTACATGAACGAGCCCTACTTCTATTCTCTGGTTCCCATGTTCAACACCACCAGCTACGTTGAGTATGGCGCTGAGCTGACCAGCAAGCTGACCAGCATCTTTGCCCGCACTGTCGTTGGCGAACTGACCGTTGACCAGTTCTACGCCGAGTACGACAACATCAAGGCCGAAGGCTGGCAGGATATCATCGACGAACAGATCGAGACCTACAACAAGCTGAAGTAAGTTTCCATCATCAAACCCACGCAGGGGCGGCACAATCAGGCATTCGCCGGGGGTGCCGCCCCTTTTCTCAACAAGGAGGATACAATGAATACACGCTGCGGTATCGATCGGATTGAAGAATTTGCCCATATCCTCGGTGGAAAGCGGCTGGGTCTGGTGACCGGCGGCTCCGGCATTGGCCGTGATTACCGTTCCAGCATCGAGATTCTGCATGAAAAGTACAACCTGACGACGCTTTTTGCTCCCGAACACGGCGTGCGCGGTGAGCAGCAGGGAGGCGTGATGGTCCATAACCATATTGATCCGCATTCGGGTCTGCCAGTTTACAGCCTGTTTTCGGATGATTCGAGCATCATTGATGCTCGCGTGCTGCAGAACTCGCTCTACATGCCTTCTCAGGAAGCGCTGGACCGCGTGGACGCCATTGTGTTTGACATCCAGGACGTCGGTTCCCGCTACTACACCTATCCCTCCACGCTGTTCTTTGTGATGAAGGCCTGCGCGAAGGCGGGCAAGGAGTGCATTGTGCTCGACCGCCCGAATCCCATCGGCGGCGCAATCGAGGGCAACAAGCATCGTCCGTGGAACCTGAGCTTTATCGGCCTGACAGAGGTGCCGATCCGCCATGGCATGACGCTGGGTGAGCTGGGCCTGTTCTATAACGGCGAATACAATCTCGGCTGCGATCTCAAGGTGATTCCCTGCGATGGCTGGACACGCGATATGTACTTCGACGACACGGGTCTGCCCTTTGTGGTTCCCAGTCCCAACCTGCCCAATCAGGATGCAATTGTCCTCTACAATGCCACCTGCATGCTCGCCGGCACCAATGTAACCGACGCGCGCGGCACCACCCGTCCGTTCGAGCAGTTCGGCGCGCCCTACATCAATCCGTTTGAATTGAAAGAGGCGCTGGATGAACTGAACCTGCCTGCTGTGAAATTCAGTGTAGTGTACTTTATTCCCACGTTCTTCAAGTACAAGGGAGAAGTATGCAACGGGCTGCAGATTCATGTGCTGGATCGCAAGGCGGTCAAGCCTGTGGAACTGGGCGTGAAGATCATCCGCACGCTGCAGAAGCTCTATCCTGATGATTTCAAGTTCCGCGACAAGGACAACGGACGTTATCACATCGACGTGGAAACCGGCACCGATGAAGTACGTCTGAACGAAAAGAGCGCGGACGAAATCCTCGCAGGCTGGGAGAAGGAAGCAGAGGAATTTGCCCTGATCAGAGCGAAATATTCCTTGTATGAGTAATTTTTTCCAACGAAAGGATGTACCCCATGGCCTGTCTATCCAAGACGCACGCCGCCCTTGCAACCATGACCGCCAGTGAACGCAAACTGGCCGAACTGATCTTCAGCAATCCCCATGTGGTTCTTGAAGGCTCAGCCAAAGTCATCGGCGAAAACTGCGGTATTTCTGCCGCGTCGGTGGTTCGCTTTGCTCAGCGGCTCGGTTATCCTTCGCTGAAGGATATGAAGATCGACTTGAGCAATGATCTGCAGCAGGAAGAAGCGGATGAAATGCCCATGAAGGACGTTCCTTCCATGCCGCTGAATGCTGTGGCCAACCATTTCGGCAGCAAAATCGCCTACGGAATGCAGACGATGGTTGAAATGCAGTCCCTTCCTGATCTTGAACGTGCCGTACAGATGATCTGTGAAGCGAAAACGGTCTATTTGTATGGTTTCATCGCATCATCCTATCCTGCACTGGATCTTCAGCACAAGCTGGTGCGCATGAACAAGCGCGCGATTTTCCGAGGCGACCGGCAGCTGGGCATTCTGGATGCACAGCATATGATTGAGGAGGATCTGGTCATAGCCTTTTCCTACTCCGGTGAGGTCGAAGAGGTCAACGCACCTGTTCGAGAAGCTGTCAAGCGCGGCGTCAACTGCATTGCCGTTACACGCTTTGGTCGTTCGCAGCTGGCCAATATGGCCACCCTAACCCTTCCCTTGCCTGAAAACGACGCGCTTCTTACGCGCTATGCCTCTGTACAGTCGAAGTATGCGGCAATGCTGATTGCGGATATGCTGTATGTGGGCTATGTGAACAGCATTGGCAGGAATCCGGATGATTTGTTCAAAAGATAGCGCTGATAAACTTCCGCTTACGTCAAAAGAAGAGTATTTGCTGACTTTTCAAGTAGAAGAGCTTCTGCATGCTGATGCAGAAGCTCTTTTTACTATAAACTTGACAATAATTGTAGCAAAACTTTAGCGCATATCAAGCAGGAGAAACATCAAAAGATCGAGAAATATTTAACAATGTTTGCGGATCTCATCTGCAAATCTGCAGACGGAGCGGATCATGATATCCACTCCGATTTGTAAGTCATCCAGACGACAGGCTCATCCTCCAAAGAGCATGTCACGGTTATTTCAATCCATCAGCATCATTGCCGGGTACGAAACCCGTTTTCTTGAGCGTTTCCATGCTGTGCAGAAAACAGTCAGTGCTGCTGATTGCCGGTAAACCAGATCACGGAAGGAGATCATAACCATGAAAATCACCATTTGCATCGGATCCAGCTGCCATCTGAAGGGCTCTCGCCAGATCGTTGAAGAGCTGCAGCGCCTGGTGAAGGAAAACCAGCTGACTGAGCAGATCGAATTGGCCGGTCAATTCTGCATGGGTAACTGTCAGAATGGCGTATGTGTAACGGTGGACGGCGAAGCGTTCTCTCTTACGCCCGACACGACCCGCACCTTTTTTGAAAAGGACATTCTGCCGCGCCTGTGAGTGCGGCCGCCATACCCTTGCGGGCTGACGTGATATCGCGCCAGCCCTGTCGTTACGTACTCAGGAGGTCTCTTTCATGAAAGAAATACTCAATCTGAACAAAAATAATTGTACTGATTGCTATAAATGTATCCGCGATTGCTCCGTCAAGGCGATCGCCTTTTCCAAGGATACCGCGGAAATTGTTCACAATGACTGCATCCTGTGCGGCAAATGCTACGTTACCTGTCCGCAGAAGGCCAAGCAGGTCAGAAACGACGTCATTCAGGTCAAGGCGGCTATTCTCAGCGGACGGCCTGTGGTTGTCAGTCTGGCTCCGTCCTTTATCGCCAACTTCCGTATCCGCTCGCTGGATGTGATTGCAAATGCGCTGAAAACCCTTGGATTTACCGAGGTGCAGGAAACCGCCATCGGAGCGCAGCTGGTGAGCGAGGGATATGCCGATATCATGCGCGAGGGCAAGCTGCCTGTGATTATTTCCAGCTGCTGTCCTTCCATTAACATGCTCATTAAAAAATATCATCCTACTATGCTGCCGTATCTGGCCAAGGTGCTCACGCCCATGGAGGCGCACTGCAAGCTGATTAAGGAACAGCAGCCCAATGCCTTCACTGTTTTCATTGGTCCCTGCATCGCCAAGAAAAAAGAGGGGGATGAAAGCTCCTATGTTGATGCAGTGCTCACCTTTGACGAATTGGCCGACTGGTTCGAAGAGGAGGGCATTGTGCTGCCTTATGAGCATGTGGATCCCAACAGTGAAGGCGCCAGTGCGCGGCTGTATCCTGCCACCGGCGGTGTGCTCAAGGCCACAGCCAAGGTGCAGGGTTATCGCCGTATTGCCATTGATGGCATCGACAACTGCCGCGGCGTGTTTGAAGAGATTGAAAACAGCGAGTTTGGCAAGGTGTTCATCGAGATGAGCGCTTGCGAAGGCAGCTGCGTCAATGGCCCCTGCATCCGCGATCATGCCGAGCGCCGCCTCAAGGGTGCCATGCGTGTGGATACTTTTTCCGGAAACGGCGAAACGCCTTATGTGATCGAGCACAAGCCTGATATCCGCACCACTCATCCTTTCGACGGCAGCCGCAAGGTCAAGTTTGGCAGCGACGCCATCCGCGACATGCTTTACAAGATGGGCAAAACCAGCCCTGAAAAGGAGCTCAACTGCGGTTCCTGCGGCTATCCTACCTGCCGTGATAAGGCCGTGGCTATTCTGGAGGGCAAGGCCCGCATCGAAATGTGTCTGCCGTTCCTCAAGGAAAAGGCGGAAAGCTTCTCGGATACCATCATTCATAACACGCCCACGGCCATTATCGTTATGGATGAGGATCTGGTGGTACAGCAGATCAATCCCTCTGCCATCAAGATGTTCAAGCTCAAGGATGCCAGCGACATCCTGCATGAACATGTGGTGCGTATCCTCAATCCTCGTGATTATCAGATGATCGTAAATGCTGCCCTGCATACCCAGAGCCGCAAACATTATCTGGCCGACTATGGCCTGTACGTGGATGAAACCATCCTCTACGACCGTCAGTATCATGTGATCATCACGCTGATCCGCGATGTGACCGAACACGAAAAGCTGCGTCTGCAGGGTGCAGAGCTCAAGCAGCAGACGGTGGAAATCACCAACAAGGTTATCGACAAGCAAATGCGCATCGTGCAGGAAATCGCCTCGCTGCTGGGTGAAACCACCGCCGAAACCCAGATTGCGCTTACCAAACTGAAGGATGCGATGGCCCATGAATGATCTCTGGATTGAAACCGGCTGGATCAGCCTGAACCATGTGGGCGAAACCCTTTGCGGCGACAAGGTGGAGGTCTTCGGCGGCGGCGATGAAGACCTGACGCTGGTTCTGGCGGATGGACTGGGCAGCGGCGTAAAGGCCAATATTCTTTCCACCCTTACCTCCAAAATTCTTTGCACCATGATTTCCGGCGGCATTCCGCTGGAGGACTGTGTAGCGACCATCGCGAGCACGCTGCCTGTTTGCAGCGTGCGTCAGGTGGCCTATTCCACCTTTACCATTCTGCAGATCAAAAACAACGAAACAGCGCACATCATCCAGTTTGACAATCCGGCAACCATCGTTTTGCGCAAGGGCGAGGTGTTCAACTATCCCAGAACCACCCGTCAGATTGCCGGAAAAACCATCTGGGAAAGCGTATTTCCCATCGAGGTGGATGACCTGTTCATCGCCATGAGCGACGGCGCAGAATGGGCGGGCGTTGGCATGACCATGAACTTCGGCTGGACGCGCGACTCCATCGCTGATTATGTGATGGCCAACTATCTGCCCGAAAACAGCGCAAAGTCCACCGCCAGCCTGATCATTGATGAGTGCGACCGTCTGTACGGCGGAAAACCCGGCGACGACACCACCATTGCGGTGGCGCGTGTGCGTAACCGTCACACTGTCAATCTGGTCGTGGGTCCTCCGGAAAACAAGGAGGACGATATCCGCATGATGAACCTGTTCTTTGGTAAAAACGGCACCAAGATCGTCTGCGGCGGCACGACCAGCAATGTCGTTTCGCGCTATCTGCACCAGCCCATCATCGCTGAACTCGACTATCCCGATCCCGAGGTGCCGCCTATCAGCCGTATCAAGGGAGTCGATCTGACCACCGAGGGTGTGATCACGCTGGCCAAGGTGCTGACCTATGCCGAGGACTTCATCGATCAGGCAAAGCTGGCTCACATCTGGATTACCCAGAAGGACGGCGCAAGCCTGATTGCCAGAGAACTGTTTGAAAATGCGACGGACGTCAACTTCTTCGTAGGCCGCGCCATCAACCCGGCTCATCAGAACCCCAATCTGCCCATCAATTTTGCCATTAAGCAGCAGCTCATCACCAATCTGGCGGACTGCCTGAAGAAAATGGGCAAGCACATCCGTCTTTCGTATTTCTGATTACCCGGAATGGAGGAAATCGTTTCATGCAACTGTTTGATACTTATGTACAGAAACTGAAATACAAGGTGCTGCGTGAAGTAGCCAGACATGATTATGAAGGACGGCTCCAGGATTGTTATCTGGACATTCCCAAGCTGATCTCTCCCGGCCCCAAAAGCGAACTGCGTTGCTGTATTTACAAGGAGCGCGCCATCGCTGCAGAGCGTGTGAAGATGGCCATGGGTGGTGACAAGAGCAATCCCAACGTGATTGAAGTCATCGACATCGCCTGCGATGAATGCCCGGTTAGCGGCTATCGCGTAGGCCCCGACTGCCGCGGATGCATTGCGCACCGCTGCGCCAGCGTTTGTCCGCGAAACGCCATCAGCTTTGATGAAAACCATCATGCGCACATCGACCCGGACAAGTGCATCAACTGCGGCAAATGCGCTTCTGTATGCCCGTACAGCGCCATTCAGAATCATGTACGCCCCTGTGAAAAGGCATGCAAGGTCAAGGCGATCTCTCAGGGCGAAAACCATGTGGCTCACATTGACGATGGAAAATGCATCGCCTGCGGCGCATGTGTATACCAGTGTCCTTTTGGAGCGATTCAGGACAAGAGTTTCCTGCTGGACGCCATCCGCCTGATCCGCGAAAGCAATCACAACCAGAATTATCGTGTCTATGCTGTTGTGGCTCCGTCCATCTCCAGCCAGTTTGTGCATGTGAAGGTAGGCCAGGTGATCACGGCGCTGAAGCATCTGGGCTTCTTTACCGTGATCGAGGCGGCTCTTGGCGCGGATATGGTTGCCTACAAGGAGGCTCAGGAATTGGCCGAAAAGGGCTTCCTGACCTCGAGCTGCTGTCCTGCTTTTGTGTCCTACATCGAAAAAACCTTCCCGATGCTCAAGGAACATATCAGCCACAATTACTCTCCCATGGCTGAACTTGGCCGCTATATCAAGAAAACCGATCCTACAGCCAAAGTCATTTTCATCGGTCCGTGCACAGCCAAAAAGGCCGAAGCACAGCGCGAACGCGTGAAGGAACACGTGGACTGCGTGTTGACTTTCGAAGAACTGCAGGCGTGGATCGACAGCCGCGATCTGGACTTGAAATCGCTGGAAGTGGGTGTGCTGGATAACGCAAGCTACTTCGGCCGTATTTTTGCCCGCTCTGGTGGTCTTACGGATTCTGTGGCGCAGGCGCTCAAGGAGCAGAAAATCGATTTCATCGCCAATCCTGTCGTATGCGATGGAATCGAAGAATGCCGCGTGGCCCTGCTCAAGAAGCAGAAGAATCTGCTCAAAGAGAACTTTATCGAAGGCATGGCCTGTACCGGCGGTTGTATCGGCGGAGCCGGCTGCCTGACGCATGGCCCCAAGGACAAGGGCGAAGTGGACAAATATGGTCATGAGGCGTATGAAAAGACCATTGCGGATGCGCTAGCGCTGTGTAGTTGGGAGGAGAGGTGAACTGAAAGAATTCTGTTTGTTGTGTACGTGCATTTAATGAACAGAATCAGGGCAAGCAAAGGCCCCAGACATGCAATGATTGCCTGTCTGGGGCCTTCGTAGTTTTTGATAAATCATTTGAAATAGAGTTTATAGCAGTTGATTATTTTGTGTTACCCCCACTGCTCCAGCATTTCCCGCATCCACTGATATACATCCATATCATAGACATCATTCAGCCGTTCGGGCGTAAGCACCTCGCAAATCTTGCCCTGCGCCGCACATTTACCCTGATTCATCAGCACAGCATGTGTGCCGTACTTTTTGGCGAGGCTCAGATCGTGCACCACAGAGATCACCGCACGGCCCGGCTGATGGAGCCAGTCCTGAATGAGAGAAAAAATGTGCTTCTGATAAATGAGATCCAGATGATTGGCAGGCTCGTCCAGAATCAGAATCTGCGGATTCTGGGCAAAGACCTGCGCCAGAAAGGTGCGCTGCAGTTCACCGCCGGACAGCGTCAGGACGCTGGCGTGACGAAGCTGGGTAAGACCTGTGAGTTCCAGCGCATGCTCCACCTGATCCTTACCGCCGTCGTCTCTTGCGGAAAGAAAACTGGATGTGTAGGCATACCGGCCAAGGCCCACCACTTCTTCCACGGAGTATGCATAACCAACCGAGTTTTTTTGCGACAATACGCCGATTTTTCGGGCAAGCTGCGAAGCCTTCATTCGGCGGATGTCTTTGCCTTCCAGCTGAAAACCGCCGGCATACGGCACACCTTGCGAGATGGCTTTAATCAGGGTGGATTTGCCCGCACCGTTGGGTCCAACCAGCATCAGCCACTGTCCTTCGTGCAGGTGAAAGGACAGATGGTCAACCACGGTGTGTTCGCCGTATCGTACGGTAATGTTTTCCGCTTTCAGCACGGCACTCACCTCAGCTTTCTGGTGCGGTAGAAGATGACGACAAAAGCAACAGCGCCTACCAGTGATGTCACCACGCCGATGGACAGCTCAATGGGACTTAGCAGCGTGCGTGCGACCAAATCTGCCAGCAGCAGGAAGATTGCGCCTGAAAACATGGATGCGGGCAGGAGGCGTTTGTGATTGGGGCCGGTGATCATGCGCGCCATGTGCGGCATCACAAGGCCGACAAAGCTGATGGAACCGGAAATGGACACGCATACGCCAATGAGCACGGACACGGTGATCAGCACGATCAGCTTGACCTGCTTCACGTTCACGCCGATGTGACGGGCATTGTCCTCGCCGATAGCGAACGCGTTCAATTCGCGTGCATAGCGCAGCAGGATGGTTCCGCATACCAGAACGGCGATTGCCAGAATACGCGCATGGCTGAAATTGGTGCCGGACAAGGAGCCCATCGTCCAGAATGTGATGGATTTGATGTGCTCTTCGGCAAAAGAAATGATCAGGTTAATGACGCTGGAGGCGAACATGGAAAAGATCACGCCGATGAGGATGATGCTGTTGGTGCTTAGCGACCTGTCCAGCACATAGGCCAGCGAGAGAATCAGCACCAGCGAAAGGAAGGCGAAAGCCATGGCCATCAGCATCACGCTGCCATGAGCCGCTCCGGGAAGGCTGCGGCCAAAGGCCAGCGCGAGCACGGCGCCCAGTGCTGCGCCGCTGGAGACGCCCAGGGTGGAACCGTCCGCCAGCGGATTGCGCATCAAGCCCTGCATGGCAGCGCCGCACAGCGCAAGAGCAGCGCCAACCAGCGCCACGTTGATCACACGCGGCAGACGCACATTCAGGATGATGTTTTTGGAAATGCCCTGTGGCACTTCCATTCCCCACAGGGTGTTCCACATGGCGGTCAGCGTATCCTTCAGCGGAATGGATACGCTGCCTGCGCAGATGCAAAGAAGCATCACGCCAACCAGTGCAAGGATGAATAACGCATAGGTGCGGCACGAGAAGCGATCGGAAATGGCTTTCATAAGTACCTCTGAAAAACAGGAGGAGCCGAAAAGGCTCCTCCCGGCTTTGGTTGATCAGGCAGCGGGAGCTTCCTCTGCCACGATGTCATTCAGGAAATTGTACAGATCAATTGCGGCATCCTTCAGACGGGGCGCGGGACGGGTCAGCATGTAGGAGTCGGCGTTGTAGATTTTGTTGTTCCTGACAGCGTCCATGTCGCCCCAGCCGTCGCGGTTCTTCACTTCATCGGGAGCTGCTTCACCCATGCCGGTGACCAGCACGATGTAATCAGGATTGCGCTCGATGACCTGCTCCTGGCTTACGGACTGCCAGCCTTCGATGTCGGCAAAGGCGTTGTGCATGCCGCACAGCTCGGCCAGCTCGTGCATGAAGGTGTTGGTGCCGGCGCTCCACAGCCCCCATTCCAGCGGCATGACCTCAAAGTAGATGGTCTTGTCGGTTTTTTCACTCTTGGAGGCAATGTCGTCGAAGGTTGCCTTCATGTCAGCGATAATGGCTTCTGCTTCGGCGTCCTTGTCCATCACCAGACCCAGCAGACGGATGCTGTCATACACCTCGTCAATGCTGTTTGCATCGGTTCCAATGACCTGCACGCCGTTGTCCACAAGCATTTTAATCTGCTCTTCAAGGTGTGCCATGCCGGTTACGACAACAACCTGCGGGTTGAGAGCCAGGATTTCTTCCAGATTGATGCTGGTGCCGGACTGAACGGCGGGCACGTCCAGCAGGGAGGCAGGATAGTCGCAATACGCGCCGCGGCCGACCAGAGCCTCTTCGCAGCCCAGAGCACAAAGGATTTCGCAGTCGCTGGGTTCCATCGCCACGATGTGGGTGACAGGACCGGTCAGGGTCACTTCACGGCCGAACATGTCGGTTATGGTGATGGACTCGGCCAGCACAGTGGTCATGCTCAGTGCCATCAGCAGGGCAAGAAACAGGGAAACGATCTTTTTAGACATGGAAGTCCCTCCTCATTTTCGATCAAATGAAGTCGCAAGAGGGCCTTTTTTCAATGAAAAAAGCGTCCCTCCCTGAGGAACACTAAACAGACCGCCGCCCTGGTCTGCGTATGCAGAAACAGGCTGTCAGCCGGATAGCATATCCCACCCCCAGGGGAATGATGGTATTCACGGTGTAAACAAGTCTCCCGGCTTGGCTTCTACCTACTTGCACACCTTCCCGCTTTCGCAGTGGCTGTCATCGTGCTTTCGTCAGCTTCACGGTTACTGGGATAGCCCGGAAATTTCATCCGATTCCTATGACGTTCTCCATCCAGGAGAAACGCCGCGCATCGCTGCGCAGATACACCGGCTATTCATTTGTCATGTTTATTATAGGCTTTCAACAGCGTTGCGTCAATCGATTTCAGCGTTTTTCTGCCAGCAGATGGTAGGTTCCATCCATCTCCAGCACAAAGCCATCCGCATTTCCAACCTGAAAATCATAGTAGCTTCCGGCAGGCACAGCGTTTTTTTCCATGATGGCCATGATCGTTCCGCCGTGCGCGATGACAGCGCAGTCGACAGACTGATCGCGGATGGCGTCAAAGGCCTTTGAACATCTTGCAGAGAACCCGGCGCGGCTTTCACCATTGGGGAAGGGCGTTTCGCCGTTGGATTCAATCCATGCCTGATAATCCGGTCTGCCGTTCAGTTCGGAATAATTCAGGTTTTCGAAATCGCCAAAGTCGCACTCGCGGAAATCCTCGACGATCTCCACAGGAATGCTCGGGTACAGGAGCCCGGCGGTTTCAAGGCAGCGCTTCATGGGACTTGTATACACGCGCTGTACGGCGGGAAAGTCCTTTCCTTTAAGCTCAGCAATGCCCTGAGCACAGAGTGGTTCGTCCGTACGGCATCCGATGTAGCGGTGTTCCAGATTGCCCTGCGTTTTTCCATGACGGATCAGAATCCATTTCACTTGATGCGCACCCCGATTCCGCAGACACAGCGGGTGACTTGCTGAGACTCCTGCGCGATTACGCACAGTGCGCGGCCAACGGCCTCGCGGAAGGCACGATCCTCTGCGGCCATAGGCACAACGCCTGCGCCCACCTCATTGGCGACGACAACGGCGTCGGGATGTTCTGAGCAAAATTGTCTTGCAAAGGCGCGGGGTTCCTGTCCATTCTGCAAAACGGCCTTGCGGATGGTTTCGTGAAAATCAAAATACAGTTCACCAGCCGGATTTTCCTGCTGTGCCAGTTCGGCCTGACCCTGACACACGCCGCCTACGTACAGTTTCATCAGCATTTTCCTCCCAATACAATCACAGCCGTCAGAACCAGCTCTGTGATCTGCAAAAACCAGCCCGCCAGATCGCCGGTCACACCGCCGAAATGCTGATAGGCCATGCGCCGGTAGTACAGCAGGCACAGCGCAGCCGCAGCAAAGCATGCAAGGCACAGCCAGCCGCCAAAGACAAACCAGCACAGAGCGCAGAGCACGGCATACACGGCGCAGCTGATGGAAACCATGCGCCTGTGAGCAGCCTGCGCGAAAGCATCCAGCATGCCATTGGGTCTGGCGCTTTTGAAAGCAGCCATGGCCCATGCGCTCATCGCGCGGGAAAGCACATAGGCGCAAAGCAGCATGGGAGCCGACTTCACAGCGGCTTCGCTGAGCAGACCTGCGGCCAGCAGCAGATAACCTGCACAGCCCATCGCGGCAAATGCGCCGACGTGGCTGTCCTTGAGAATCTCCAGCCGACGCTCCCGGTTTTGCCACGAGGCCAGCGCATCGCTGGTGTCCATGAAGCCATCCATGTGAATGCCGCCCGTCACCAGCAGCGGAAGCAGCGCTCCTACAGCGCCGCGCAGCACTGCACCGATGGCCAGTACGTCGCACAGCCAGAGCCACGCTCCCAAAAGCAGGCCAATCACCGCGCCGATGAGCGGAAAGAAGCACATGGTGTACTTACGGTTTTCATCCGACCATTCCACCTGCGGCATGGGAATGCGCGAATAGGTGGAAAAAGCGATCGCCAAAGAGCGGATCAAACGCATGGCAATTCTCCTTTCACACAGATGGGAATGGAATAGACGACCTCGACCACGATATCCGCAATTTCAGCAGCCTGATGATTGATGTACGCAAGCTGGCGCAGATACTCCTGCGTGGATTCTGTGTAGTCGACTCCGTCGGAAAAGACGTCATTTGTAACCATCACCAGATGACGGCACTTCTGCGCCAGTTTTTGAAGTGCAGGAACGATGCGCCGCACGTCGCCGCCGTCAAACATTTCGTTGGCCATCAGGTTGACCAGATCCTCCAGAAGGACGATGCTTCCGTCCTCGATCTGCACGGAGGCCAGATTCTTCTCACATTCGATGGTCACAAACCCTTTGTCCGCACGCTGGGCACGGTGACGCGCCACGCGCTTGACGGATTCGTCGTCATAGACCTGCATGGTGGCAATGTAGACGCGCTTTTCATTGGGCAGGGAGGCGATCAGTTTTTCCGCCCATGTGGATTTTCCGCATCCGCTGCCGCCGGTTACCAGTACAATCATGGGTTGTCCTCCTGAGGCGTATAGGCTTCCATGCCAAGATCATCAAAGGTGTGAGGCCCGTGATAGACCTTCAGCGCCATATCCAGCATAGGAATCAGCGCAACAGCACCGGTACCTTCGCCCAGTGCCATATCCGCATGCAAAATAGGATGCAGGTTCAATTCTTCCATTATCCGCACCATGGAGGGTTCACGGCTCATGTGGGAGGGCAGCATACATTCCGCCGCCTTCGGGCAGAGGCGTGCCGCAGTGAGTGCAGCAACAGCGGAGATCACGCCGTCGATCACAATCGGAACGCCGTGCTTCATGCCGCCCAGAAAGGCACCGACCATTCCGGCAATTTCCAGACCACCCACTTTGGCAAGAACGTCAACAGGATCATGTGCATCAGGCCGATTGATCTCCAATGCTCGATTGATGGCTTTGCGTTTGCGGATCAGGCCTGCATCCGAAAGCCCTGCGCCGCGTCCCGTCAGTTCATCCGGCGTAAAGCCCAGCAGCGAACATGCCATAGCGGTGGAAGCGGTGGTATTGCCAATTCCCATTTCGCCTGTGGCGATCAACTGGTATCCCTGACTTTTCATTTCTCCGATCAGATCCATGCCTGCCTTGATGGCTGCCACAGCCTGATCACGGGTCATGGCAGCAGTTACAGCCATGTTTTGCGTTCCGCTCGAAATGCGGCGGTCAATGGTTCCTGCAACAAGAGAGTGCATGCCCATATCCACAGCAAACACATCCGTATTGGAAACCGAAGCCATCAGGTTGACGTTAGCTGTTCCTTCGGCGATGGACTTCGCCACCAGTGCCGTCACACTGCTGTCGGACTGCGTAACCCCCTCGGCTACCACGCCATGATCGGCGCAGAAGACCAGTACGCAGCGCTTGACAATGCGCACATCGGCGGTTTGCTGAATGTCAGCTATCTGTACGATCAGCTCTTCCAGTCTGCCCAGAGAGTGCAGCGGCTTGGCTATATGATCCCAGCGGTATTGTGCATGTTCGCGTACGGTCATTTGCTGTCCTCCACAAATCGGAAAAGCGGTGTGTGTTTTAAGGTTGCAAATACACATCGTAATACTGATTCGTCATTCTTTTTCACATGTTCGAATTGTATCGAATTTTTACTTTTTTATCATAGCACTTGCGGAACAATGCGTCAATTGTCTACGATCGATGGAATAAGATCATGTCTGGTATGGAAAGCGTTTCAAAGAAAGCGTATTTTTCTCCGCAATTGTGGAAGATCCGGTTGGGCATGCCGATATGCGTGTGGTCGAAACCGTGTAAGCCAGAATAAGGTACGAAGGCGTCATGAAGCAGCTGAAAGTTGTAGAGGCGATAAACGCTATTATGTGACATTCCTTGTGATAAACAGTTCAAAATGATGTATGGAACATCTTTTCAGAAATAAGAAAAACGTTCAATTTCTTAGGATCAAGCGTTTTCTTATTGATGTGAGTGCTCTTATAGGATGTTGACAGAAAACCTTATAAATCAATGATTTTGGACGGCAGGCAACAGCATTTGTGGTAATTGTTCAGCTAAGAATGCATTTTGAATTGTAAAGCAATGCGGTTTCATACAACATGTCTGTACTTACTGAAGCGCGTCTTTACTATACAAAAGCAAAAACCAGTTTCCTCATATGGACTGTACCCGAGAAAACAGACAAGTAAAAAAGAGACCTCCTGTTGTAGAATAGAAGCTACGACAGGAGGTCATTTGCATGGCAAGGAAGTACACAAAAGTAGAAGGATTAACAAAAATCATCCGGCAGAGAAAAGCAAATGGAGAAACGAACCGAGAAATAGCAGAAAGTTACGGGCTGACCAAATATCAGGTAAAGCAGCTCATGGCACGGCAAAACCGAAAAGAACGGCGAATAGCAGCAGGATATATACCGCGACCCAAAGGACGTCCGCGAAAGGAAAGTGCAAGCGAAGAAACAAAACGTAACAACGAGGTTGTGCTGCTGCGTATGCAGGTGGAACTGCTGCGAAATTTTCTGTACGAAGCTGGAAGAAGGTGAAACTGAAGTATCGTGTGATCGAACGATTTCGTGGACAATACAGTGTAGATGCCATGTGCAGGGTATTCGAAGTATCCCGCAGCGGCTACTATGCATGGCGAAAGCGGCAGGAAAAGGCGGCGAAGGATCAGTGGCTGGTTGATCTAGTTGTAGAGTGTCAGCAGATGTGCAAACAAACCTACGGTATACGCCGTGTCCGGCGCTGGATCCAGCGTAAAACCGGCAAGGTGGTCAATTATTAAAGCAATTCTTCGCGTAATGCGCAAGCTGAGCTTGCTGTCTGTTGTTCGCCGCTGCAGACCGTACATACGCTACAAGCAGGCTGTTCACAAATATCCCAATCTGCTGAAACGCTGC
>JAGBBE010000122.1 GCA_017938645.1 Clostridia bacterium | reverse complement strand
GCAAGAGGTTATTCACTGGACAGCTTCAGCCGGCATTCGTCCATCAGTAATTTTTCTATTATTTGCGACTTGGTTGCAATGGATCATTTGATTACTTTTGCATATGAACCAATTAGCCACTGCCGAAATGACTTGGCAACATTTAGGGTGGAGGACATGGAGATCACTGGTGAATTCAATCTTGTTTATATTAACCGTTCGGTTGCAGAACCCAAAGCCGATCTATTTCTTGCAAACTGCTAAAGCTATGACTTGTCAGATAGTTTCTAATAGCAAAACGAAAGCTCGGTGTTGCACCCACCGAGCCTTTTTTGCACCCAAGAACCAATTTTTGCACCCAAATGCACCCATTGCAAAACGAAAGGGTTATTGCAAAATGATAGCCGGGAATTGTATTAGTTTTTGAGTCATTTCACATAAAAGGACTGAAACTTTGATACAAGGTTTCAGTCCTTTTCTTTATGTTCTTGCAGAATCCTAATGCATAACGGCAAATGCACCCGGGAATATGCATTATTAGAGATATTCTCCTCCACTGCCGGGAGCGACGCCTGAATAGATCAAAATCGCTCACATATGAAATGCACCCACCTGTGCTGGTTGGGTGCATTTTTCCTATGCCCGGGAGCAATCGTTTTGCCATTAGGGCTTTTGTTTTGTTGTTGGGTGCATATGTGGATTCGCCTATTATCCCACAATTTGTGTGCTGTAAATTACTTCCATTATATTGTGAAAGTTTGATGGGATACTTGAAGGGAAAGAGCGCACTAATGATATTCGACAATCATGCAAAGCTGAAGTACAAGTATGGGAATCGCAAATTTTGGGCTGAAGGCTACTATGTATCAACTGTGGGATTGAATGAGTCGACCATCAAGAAGTACATAGCAGAACAGGACAAGCATGATATCGCCCTTGATAAGTTAAGTGCGAAAGAATATGAAGACCCTTTTAAGGGTAGCAAGTAATACGAACGCCCCTTAAGGGGCGGCAAAAGTGACAAAGGCAATAGGCTTGAACATTGTGAAAGCCAGCGCCTTTAGACGCTGGCCGGTAATAAAGGCTTTTAGCCTTTGTGCAAACCACCCGTTTGACGGGTGGTTATGATTAATGCCTTTAGGCAGTTGAGCGAAGCGAAACAGAAAACCACACGCTATGCGGGTGGGGAACGGAAAGTAATACAAAAAATCACCTTTCAAGTACACAGGGTGTTCAGGCCTATTGCGACAAAGAAAGGTGAAATGTATGGTAAACCAAACGAATAGTCTGGCGCATACCAGGTGGAAGTGTAAGTATCACATGGTTTTCACTCCAAAATAAAGAAGGAAAGCAATCTACGGAGAACTGAGAAAAGATATCCGAGTACATCAGAACGTTATGCAAGTACAAGAAAAATGAGTGTGTCAAGTTTCATGAGATATCTAAAGGGGGAGAGTATGTAGAGCTACAATACATGTTGGACATTTACAAAAGGTATCCCGTCAATCCATCCACTGTGTTTTTTAACTGATTTGTGATAAAATGTAAATCAACACCCGAACTTTGTTCCCACAGGAGGTCCTGTATGTCAAGAACAAAATACCCAATCAGCAAGGAATTCTTCCCGTTCAACAAATTCTCGCCGCCCATGAGCCGGAATTTTGTTTTGCTGGCTCAAAAGTTCATGAAAACGCCGAAACTGCTCTTTCAGGATCCGGAACTGGACGTTCAGGCCCGGATGATTCCCGGTTATCAGGACGGCGAAATCGAGATATTCATTATTTCGCCCAAAAATCTGCCGACCTCAGCACCATGCTTGGTCAATTTTCATGGCGGAGGATTTGTCTTTGAGGGATACAGCAGTCACTATCAGATGGCCATGATGTATGCCAAAGAAGGCCGCTGTAAGGTGATTTATGTCCGCTACCGTCTGGCACCGAAGCATCCGTTCCCGGTTCCGCAGGAGGATTGCTATGCTGCGCTTTGCTGGGTATACGAACATGCTGAGGAGTTGGGGATTGACCGTGAGAAAATCGCCGTTGGCGGAGACAGCGCAGGAGGTACGCTGAGTGTGGTTGCATGCCTGATGGCACGCGATCGCGGAGCGGAGGTGCATCCTGTGTTCCAGCTGCTGGTGTATCCCTGGCTGGATGGACGCAACATCAGCGAATCCTATCGCAAGTATACGGATACGCCGATGTGGAATTCCTCCTTGTCGAAGAAGGTCGGCCCGATTATCAATCCGAATCCTGAGTCCATTCCGCTGGCCTACCGCAGCCCGGTGGAGGCGGACAGTCATGCCGGCCTTCCTCCAGCCTATATTGAAGTGGCGGAGTTCGACTGCCTGCATGATGACGGTGTGCTGTATGCTGAGCTTTTGAGGAAAAATGGCATTGAAGCGGAGCTTCATGAATCCAAAGGCACCATGCATGGATTTGATACCGTGTTCAATGCACCGACATCACAGGCGATGATCGCCCGGCGCGTGGCCTATATCAGAAGAATGTTTGAAACCTGATCCGATGAAGGAGAGCGGAAAATGTTCATAAACGCAAAGAACGGTGTCCTCAGGCTTCGGGATGACACCATGCATTATGTCCGCTTCGGAAGTGGAAGCAGGAAACTCATCATGCTGCCGGGCTTGGGTGATGGGCTGACCACGGTTAAGGGAACCGCGCTGCCGATGGCGTTTCTGTACCGTGCTTTTGCGAAGGACTATACTGTGTACATGTTCAGCCGACGGAATCATCTGACGGATGGAATGAGTACTCGCGATATGGCCCGTGATCTCAAGGAAGCCATTGAAGTGCTGGGAATCCAGCAGGCCGATCTTGTAGGCGTATCCATGGGCGGTATGATTGCGCAGCATTTTGCCGCGGATTATCCGGAAAAAGTCGGAAAGCTGGTGCTGGTGGTGACCTGCGCGCAGCCTAATCCGGTTCTGATGGAATCCATCCGGGAGTGGATGGATTGCGCCGGCCGCGGCGATCACATTTCTTTCATGGACAGCAATGTGCGCCGCATGTACTCAGATGCGTATTATCGTAAAAACAGATGGCTGGTTCCTGTGATGGGCAGGCTCACAAAGCCCAAATCCTATGAGCGATTCTTTGTTCAGGCAAATGCCTGTCTGACGCATGATGCTTCGGACCGTCTTGCATTCATTACGTCGCCTGTGCTGATCATTGGCGGCGAACTGGATCATGCACTGGGCGCAGAACCTTCGCGCGAGCTTGCCGCAGCCATTCCAGGGGCAAAGCTTAAAATGTACGCCGAATGGGGTCACGGGTTGTATGAGGAAGCAAAGGATTTCAATCAAGTTGTGCTGAACTTTCTTTTGGGAAAAGAATGACAAAACCAAACGGCATGAATGGAGGAACTCGTATGAGTGCTGTTTATGTATTCTCCGGCCCGTGCGGATGCGGCAAGACCACACTGTCCAACGCATACGCCAGACATCTGGTCGATGAATATGGAAAGCTGCAGGCGTACGTGATCCATGGCGATGACTTCCATGCCGGATTTGCCGAAACAAACGCACCGGTCGGTTCTGATTGCCCGCAGTTTCTGTACTGGGCGGATATCCTGAAGTTTAACTGGGAATGCATTTTGTCGGTTGCAGATAAGGCATTGACAAGAAATCTGGACGTCGTCATTGATTATGTGGTGGAGGACGAACTTCCGCTGCTTGAGGAACTTGCGCGAAGACATCAGGCCAGATTGTTCTATGTTGTGCTGACGACTTCCGAAGAAGAACTCATACAACGCCTGACCAAGCGTGGAAGCACGGATTTGATTGATCGCTCGCTGTTTTTGAAATCCAAGCTGGATGGGCTTGCGGGAAGCCATCTGTACGACATCAGCGGCATGACGGTTGAAGAAGAAATCAGCAGGCTTGAAATCGAGCGGTTTGAAATCGTTTTGGAACCATAATACATTACTTGCGAAGCGTTAATCGGCATGATATAATCACTTCAAATTACAGCAGAGGAGAATCCGTTCCATGATGCATCTTGATCTGGACATTGAACAGTTCTGGAAGGACGAAGACCGCTCGCATGGGAACAACTGTTTTGCTGCTGATGCGCCTCAGGTTGCGCTGGGTATCAGGATGAGCAACGAATGCGTCTACGCCGAACTGGGCGTCGAAGGACACCCGTGGGATCCGGTTGACCCTGTGCGTCAAGCAGAACTGAACAAGCGATATAACGATAAGGCTGAGAAAATCGTTGGCCGCCGCCTGCTGCAGGAGGAATTTGAGTCGCCGGATCTGTGTTTCCCGCAGGTTAAGCGAATCGGCGAGGTGTTCGGAAGCCGCTACGAATACGTCAACCACACCGAATGGCTCCATCGCTGCGCGCAGACGCCGGAAGAAGTGGAGGAAATGCTGGATCGCGTAGACCGGCTGGATATCCGAGGCTTCATGCTTCCTGACAACTGGGAAGCGGAAAAGAAACGTATTTTTGAACTGACCGGAAAGCGTCCGCCGCTGATGCGTCATATTCGCGGCCCGGTTACGCTGGCCTGCTCGCTGATGGGCGAGGAAAACTTTATCTACCTGATGTACGATGAGCCGGAACTTGCCAGGCGCTTTTCCGATACCATCCGCCGCGTGATCATCGAAATGGGCGATGTGATGGATCATGAAGCGGGCGTTGCTCCGGAAGAACGCGGAAAATACGGCTTCTCATTCGCCGATGATAACTGCTGCCTGCTTACGCCGGACATGTACGAGGAGTTCGGTTATCCGATTCTCCGTGATGTATTCGCTCATTTTGCGCCCGGTGAAAACGACAGCCGCTATCAGCATTCCGACAGTGCCATGGGACATCTGCTGCCCATTCTTGGTCGTTTGGGCCTCACCGGCGTGAACTTTGGCCCCACGGTGCTGGTACCGGAAATCCGAAAACATCTGCCCAAGGCCCGCATCGATGGATGTCTGGCTCCGTTTGCTTTCATGCGTAACGAAGAGGAAGAAATCGTTGCTCAAGTTCGCCGCGACTGTGAAGCTGCCAAGGCAACCGGACGCGGCGTGAATATCTCCACCGCCGGTTCCATCAACAACGGAAGCCTGCTTAGCAGCATGCGGCTGGTGATGGCGGCCATTCAGAATTACGGAAGGTATTGAAACCATAACACAAAAGCCACCGGGTCATGAAGACCGGGTGGCTTTTATGGTTCATTCGTACAGCGGACTGATTTTTTCTCCGATTGCTCCAAACACCGGGCCAAGGCAGAAGCCGGTGACCAGCGTGACCAGGCCCACCGTGCCGCCGCACAGGAAGCCGATGATGATAATGCTCAGATCCCAGATCATACGCACAATCGGGAACTTCAGTTTCTTCTGACGGTCAAAAGCAACCATCGGCATGGCGTCATACGGAGCGGTTCCCAGATCCACAGCCAGATAAAACGAGGCGCCAATCAGGAACAGAAGCATCGTAGGCACAAAGACAATCAGCCTTACGATCAGCGTTTCGCCGGTCAGCGGATGGATCTGATTCAGCACCCACGTGGTTGCATCTGCCGCGTAGCCCACAAGCACCATGTTGGCAACCGAGCCCAGACCGATGCGGCGGATTTCACCCAGCAGAATCAGAATGAGAAGAAGAATGCAGTTCATCGTCAGCTGCCATGTGCCAAAGCTCCATCCGATCAAACGGCTGATGGCCAGATTCATCGTGGAACAGGGATCAGTGCCGAAACTGATCTGGTCGAAAATGGCGACACATACGCCCATTAGACAGGTGCTGAGGATCAGCGTCACGATTCTGCGGAACATGCGGGGCTTGCCAAACAGATGCTGGATCATAGCAGGATTCCTCTTTTGCAGTGCTTTGGCCCGTTCAAACGGACCAGCGTATTGTAACATATGGGTTTGCAGACTTCAACACAAAAACGGCCATACCTGATAAAAGTCAGGTATGGCCGCAGCGCTTGTTACAGCTGGGAGATTTCTTCCTGATCCACACAGTGGATGCCCTTGAGGCCAAGTGCCTTCATGGCAGCCTTATCATCCTGCACGCGGAAGATCATGTAGGCGTGATCGGCATTCTTTCCGCCAAGGAAGGCGTACATATACTCGATGTTCAATCCTGCCTCCTGCAGAATGCTCAGCACCTGATGCAGTCCGCCGGGCTCGTCGGGAATAGCAACGCCGATGACGGGGGTGATGCTGTGGATGCAGCCTTCGTCCTTGAGAACGGTGGCAGCTTTGTATACATCATCCACGATGATGCGCACGATGCCGAAATCACTGGTCTCAGCCAGAGACAGCGCTCGCATATCCACATTGTGCCTGGCCAAAATTTCAGAAACATGATACATCATGCCTGGCTTGTTTTCCAAAAAAACGGAAATCTGTTTCAGACTCATCGGAATCCTCCTTAAATCTTGCGCTTGTCGATGACGCGCACAGCCTTGCCTTCGCTGCGTACGATGGACTTGGGAGCGACCAGAACAACCTTGGCAGAGATACCAAGCATGTTGCGCAGGCTGTTTTCCAGCTCGCTCTGGCGCTTTTTGATTTCGCCCATGTTGTCGGTGAACATTTCGGGAGTCATTTCGACCTGTACATCCAGCGTATCGGTGGAGCGTACGCGGTCGATCAGAATCTGATAGTTGGCGGGATACCCATGCTTGAGGAGCACGGTTTCGATCTGCGACGGGAACACGTTCACGCCGCGGATGATGAGCATGTCATCAGAACGGCCCATGGGCTTGGCCATCTTTACATGGGTACGGCCGCAGGAGCAGGGCTTGCGGGTAAGCGTGCAGATGTCGCGGGTGCGGTAGCGGAGAAGCGGGAAAGCCTCCTTGGTGATGGCGGTGAAAACCAACTCGCCTTTTTCACCTTCAGGCAGTACTTCGCCAGTGTTTGGGTCAATAATCTCAGCAATGAAATGGTCTTCGTTGATGTGCATACCGCTCTGCTCGGAACACTCGAAAGCCACGCCGGGACCGGACAGCTCGGTCAAACCGTAGATGTCATATGCCTTGATACCCAGCGTGTTCTGGATATCCTGACGCATTTCCTCACTCCACGCCTCAGCACCGAAAATACCGGCCTTAAGCGGAATTTGGTCGGGGGTAAGACCCATTTCCTTCATGCTCTCGCCAATGTAGGCTGCATAGGAAGGCGTGCAGCACAAAATCGTGGCCTGCAGATCCTGAATGAACATGATTTGACGCTCGGTGTTGCCGGAGGAGGTGGGAATGGTGAGGCAACCAACCTTGTGAGAGCCGCCGTTGAGACCAGGGCCGCCGGTAAAGAGGCCATAGCCGTAGGAAACCTGACAGACATCCTCATTCGTGCCGCCGGCTGCCATGATGGCGCGGGCACAGCAATCTTCCCACAGGTCGATGTCATGCTGGGTATAAAAAGCCACAACACGCTTACCGGTGGTGCCGGAGGTGGACTGAATGCGTACGCAATCCTTGACAGGTTTGCCCATCAGGCCGTAGGGATAGGCCAGACGCAAGTCGTCTTTGGTGAGGAAGGGCAGTTTGTGCAGGTCGGCGGTGGACTTGATATCATCCGGCGTCAGACCCTTTTCTTCCATTTTTTTGCGGTAATAGGGCACGTTGTCCCAAACGTGTTTGACCTGTGCGACAAGACGCTCGTCCTGCCATGCTTTGATTTGTTCATGGGAAGCACATTCGATTTCCGGTTGGTAATAGTGTTCCAATGTGGTTGACCCCCTCTGGAATATGCGGCAAAAGCATCTAAATTGATGTATAAAAATATAGCACAAGAAAGAATGGATGAACGTTTTTTTTCTGTTTTTTTACTAAGGAAAAAGGTGTGTTTCTGAGCAGAATTCCTGTTGACTTTCCTCTCTGTGTGACACATAATAAATGTACAGGAAGACTCCTTGATGAGGAGGAAAACGGCATGGATGAACGTTCAAAATGGATATGGCTTTGTCAGGGAGCGCATACGGATCAGTACGGCGAGTTTTATGATTCGTTTTTGTGCAAAGAAGGTACGCTATCGCTCAGAATCTCTGCAGACTCAAACTACGCGATATGGGTCAATGGAACGTTTGTGTATGCCGGACAGTATCCGGACTTTCCACATTATAAAATCTATGATGAAATCGATCTGTCGCCGTATTGCTGCGAGGGTCTGAACCATCTGGCTTTGCAGGTATGGTACTACGGCGAAGGCAACATGAGCTATTATCCCGGTTATGCAGCGCTGAGATATGAAGTCTGGCAGAAGAATGAACTGATAGGCTCATCCGGTGAAAACACGCTTTCACGCCAGAGCTGGTGCTATCAAAATGGTCTGGCCAAAAAAATAACGCCTCAGCTGGGATTCAGCTTTTGCTATGATCTGAATCGGGAAGACGGGTGGCGCAATGGCAGACTGGAAGGATTTGAGTCAAGCTGCATCGTTGATCAGGAGCTTCCGCTGTATCCAAGGCCGATTTTGCGCTGCAAGGTGGAAAAGGCGTTGGATGCCCAGGTTGTCCTGAACGAAAACAACCGCCGTTTCCTTGTGGATCTCGGGCGGGAAGAAGTCGGCCTGCTCTGCATCCGCGCTTGGTCGGATGAACCGCAGAACGTGATGATCACCTACGGTGAGCATATCACCGACGGCGGCGTGAGGCGGATCATCGAAAACCGTGACTTTAGCATGGAGCTGTGCCTCAAACCGGGCATAAATGAGTATGTCAATCCGTTCCGCCGGCTCGGACTGAGGTTTCTGGAACTGTTCTGCGAAAAGAAGGTACAGCTGGAGTATCTTACTGTGCTTCCGGTGTCTTATCCCATCGGACATATGCAGCCTCCTGTGCTGAATGAACTGCAAAAGCAGATCTATGACGTATGTGTCAGAACGCTTGAACTGTGCATGCACGACCATTATGAAGATTCTCCGTGGCGCGAACAGGCGCTTTACGCCATGGACAGCCGCAATCAGATGCTTTGCGGGTATGATGCATTCGGTGAATATGCCTTTGCGCGCGCCAATTTGCTTTTAATGAGCAAGGACGAGCGCTCGGATGATCTGCTTTCCATCTGCACACCCAGCGCGGATGACCTGACGATTCCATCCTTCTCGCTGCACTATTTCACGGCAGTGGAGGAATACACCAATCGTTCCGGCGACCTGACGCTGGCGGAAGAAATCTGGCCCAAGCTCGAACGTCTGCTTGCTGCCTTTACCAGCAAACTGGAAAACGGCTGCATTCCGGTATTTGAAGAAAAGTGCCACTGGAATTTCTATGAATGGTCGGAGGGCATGAGCGGACGGCTGATGCAGAAGGATGACAGGCGCTTCGACGCCGCACTCAACTGTCTTTTATCCATGGCGCTTCAGTCCATGCACAGGCTAGCAGAAAGACTGGATAAAGAAAACAACTGGCTGGAAACGGCCGAAGAAATCAACCGGCAGATTCACGCACGTTTCTATGATCCGCAGCGCGGTGTGTACATCAACAGCACCGAGGATGATCATGCAAGCGTGCTGGTCAACGCACTCGCCATTCTCTCGGGAGCGGCGGAGGGTGAACGGGCTGAAAAACTTGCGGAGAAACTCGCATATCGTTCCAATGATCTCACGCCTGCTACGCTGAGCATGATTGGCTTCCAGTACGATGCGCTCTTAAAAACTGACGAAGCAAAATACCGCGGATGGGTGCTGGATGATATCGAAGCAAAATACAGCCGGATGCTGGAAGCAGGTGCAACAACATTCTGGGAAACCGAAAAAGGGGAAAGCGACTTTGATAACGCCGGAAGCCTCTGCCATGGGTGGAGCGCCATGCCGGTGCACTACTATCACAAACTGCTGGACAAATAATCAGAAAGGCGGACAATCAGAATGAAGGAGTACAAGGTAGAAGGTCACGTATCGAGCTATCTTCCTGAAGAAAAGCAGTGGAAGCTTGTATGGAGCGATGAGTTCGATGGAACGGCGCTGGATGAAACCAAGTGGAATTACCGCATGCATTACTGGGGCAAAAAATCGCCCACATTTATCGACGAAGTGGAACTCGATGGCGAAAGCTGCCTGCATATTCCGCTGATTTACCGCGACGGCGTTTTCCGTTCTGCGCATCTTCAGACTGGTTCGCTCACCTTTGACCTGCCGCGTGATCCTGACGCCAAGGGCTTCTGGATCTTCGGCGAGCGCAAGCCGGCCAAGTTCATGCACAAATACGGCTACTACGAAATCCGCTGCAAGCTGCCTCGTTACAGCGGCTGGCACGCTGCGTTCTGGATTCAGGCGCCTGGTATCGGCTCGCATCCTGATCCGCGTCAGTGCGGCGTTGAGGTTGATGTGATGGAAAACTACCGCCAGCACACCGAAAACCTGATGATCTGCGGTATCGGCTACGATGGCTACGGCAAGGAAACCAAGTGGCCGGGCCATTTCGAGGTTCCTTTCGTGGAAACCGAGGATGAATGGCATATCTATTCCGTGGACTGGAGCCCTGAAGGCTACATCTTCTATATGGATGGCAAAGAAGTTGGCCGCCGCATGGCTCCCGAAAACCCCGTGAGCGATGTGGAACAGTTTGTACTGGTTTCCACCGAATGCCATGGTTATCACCGCTGCTTCGGCGGGCCGGAGGATTATGCCGGTATGGGAGATACATGGGGAGGCAAGCCTGTGCCTGAACTGTACGACGCCAAACTGCCCGATGAGTTCATCGTGGACTATGTGCGCGTATTTGATCAGGTGTAATGGATGAGCTACTGGGAAGAGAAAAACCAGCATCCTGATCCGGATGCGTATGACGGCTGGCTGGACAAATACGCCGGACGGCTTTCTGCGGACGTGCTGGATCTGGGGTGCGGCAGAGGCGTCAATCTTCCGTCACTTCTGAAATTTGGGGCAAGGGTGACTGCTGCTGATCTGAGCCGTACAGCCGTACAGGACGTATGGAGCCTGTACGGCTGCCGTCTGCGCGGTACGGACTGTCTGGACATGCGGGACGGACTTCCATATGCTGATGAGGCTTTTGATGTGGTCGTGGCGGATCTGTCGCTGCACTACTTCACGTGGGAAGAAACTTTGCGCATCATCGCAGACATCCGCCGCGTTCTGCGCCCGGAAGGTTTCCTGATCGCACGGGTTCATTCCATGGCTAACCTTGACCGCTCGAATGCAGAGGAGATTGAACCGGGGTATTATGTTGCCTATGGTTATCCGAGGCGCTATTTTACGTTGGAGGAAATCCGTGCGCTGTTTGGCGGATGGCGCAGCTGTGAGGCTGGTGAAACCGTCGCATACAGGTTCGGCAGAACCAAACAGGTGATCGAACTGGAAGCATGCAAATAGGAATCGCAGAATGTTTTTTTGCTGTGCTGAATGTTGAAAAATGAAAAATTTTGTTGACAGTTGGGTCGAATCCATGTATAATAGCCCTCGTTCGAAAGAACATAGGGGCATGGTGTAATGGTAACACGTGGGTCTCCAAAACCTTTGTTGAGGGTTCGAATCCTTCTGCCCCTGCCAAAAGCGGCTTGCTTTGATTCGTTCAGGTGAGTCGTTTTTTGTTGCCCTTTTTTGAGTAAATCGTGTATAATGGCATCAGAAAAAACAGGAAAGCAGGAAGAAAAATGTCCAAATATACGATTGGAGTGGACTTTGGCTCGCTCAGCGGACGTGCGGTACTGGTGGATGTGTCTGACGGACATGAAATCGCTTCAGAGCAGATGAACTATCCGCATGCGATCATGGACCGTCAGCTTCCCGACGGCACAAAACTCGGCCCGGACTGGGCGCTTCAGCATCCTGAGGATTATCTGGATGTGCTGGATTACACGCTCCCAAAGCTTGCTGCAATGGTTAAGGCGGAGGACATCGTCGGCATCGGAATCGACTGCACCTGCAGCACGGTTCTGCCAGTTCTTGAAGACGGCACGCCGCTTTGCGTGCTGGATGAATTCCGCAGCAATCCTCACGCCTATGTGAAGATGTGGAAACATCATGGCGGTCAGACGCAAGCCAGCCGCATGACGGATCTTGCCGTAAGCAGACAGGAAGCGTGGCTGGATTTGTATGGGGGAAAGGTCAACGCGGAGTGGTATTTTCCCAAACTTCTGGAAACGCTCGAAAGCGCGCCGGAGGTCTATTCGGCGATGGCACATTATGTGGAGGTCGCCGACTGGCTGGTGTGGCAGCTCTGCGGAAAGCTTACGCGCAGCGCTTCCTGCCTTGGATATAAAACCTTTTATACCGGCATTTTCCCGGATAAGCGCTTTTTTGCTGAATTGAATCCGGCGTTTGAAAATGTTGTTGAGGATAAAGTCAGCGGTCCGGTGGTACAGCTGGGCCAGCGAGCCGGCGGCGTTACAGAAGCGGCGGCAAGACGCTGGGGACTCGCGCCCGGAACAGCGGTTGCCGCAGCGAACATCGATGCGCATGTGTGCGTGCCTGCCGTCGGCATTGACGGCCCCGGAAAACTGCTTGCCATCATCGGAACCTCCACCTGTCATATCGTGATGGGTGAAAAGACCGTTCCGGTGCCCGGCATGAGCGGCGCAGTCATGGGCGGCGTGCTGCCTGGCTACGCAGGGTATGAGGCGGGTCAGAGCAGCGTTGGAGACCAGTTCCACTGGTTTGAAAAGAACTGTGTTCCGTCCGAGGTACACAGCAAGGCGCAGAAAGCCGGGCTTGCAGTACAGGCATATCTGACGCAGCTGGCTTCAAAGCTCATCCCCGGGCAGAACGGCTTGATTGCACTGGACTGGTGGAACGGTAACCGCAGCATTTTAGCGGACGCTGATCTGTCCGGCATGATCGTGGGCATGACCATGCAGACCACGCCGGAGGAGATCTATCGCGCGCTGATCGAATCCACTGCCTACGGTGCGCGGGTGATTCTGGACAACTACCGCGCCAGCGGAGTTCCGATTGAACAATTCTACGCCAGCGGCGGTGTGGCGCAGAAAAATGAACTTGCCATGCAGATTTACGCCGACGTACTTCGGATGCCGGTTTTCGTGGCGGATGCCGCTCAGGGTCCTGCCTTGGGCAGCGCCATCTTCGGCGCGTTTGCAGCCGGAGAATATTCCTCGGCAGCGGAGGCTGCCCGTGCGATGGGCGCGGCTACACAGAAGGTATACGAGCCCATTGCCGAAAATGCGGAGGTTTACGAAAAGCTCTATCAGGAATACAAAATCCTGCATGACTATTTCGGCACTGGTGAAAACAACGTGATGAAGCGCCTGAAGGCCATCCGCGCAGGCAGATAAAGAAAGAACGGTTGTCATGGAACTGAATGAAAAATTGCAGGAACTGAGAAAGCGCAGAGGGCTGACCCAGGAAGAACTGGCTGCGCAGCTTTTTGTGTCCCGTACGGCGATATCGAAGTGGGAGTCCGGCAGAGGATATCCCAGCATCGATTCACTCAAGGCGATTTCGACGTTCTTCTCAATCTCGATTGATGAGCTTTTGTCCGGTGAAGAACTGCTGAATATCGCCGAGGCGGATCAAAGCCGCAAGGAAAGGCAATTCCGTGATCTGGTGTTTGGTTTGCTGGATCTGTGTGCAGCGATGCTTGTCTTTCTGCCGTTCTTTGCGCTGAGAATGGATGAAGGGATACAGAACGCTTCTCTTCTGGAACTGACTGGTATTCCGTCGTATCTGCAGGCGGCCTATTGGATGGTCGCCATCGGACTGTTGGGTTTCGGCATTGCGGTGCTTGCGCTGCAGAACTGTCGCAAGCCGTTCTGGCTCTGTTGCAAGAACAGGCTGTCTCTTTTGCTGAGCAGTATGGGCGTATTTGTGTTTATGATCAGCCTGCAGCCCTATGCGGCGGTTTATCTGTTCGTTTTCCTGATTGTCAAGGCATTGACGCTGCTGAAATGGTCGTGACACGGAACGTATCACCGATGTGATACTGCGTTTCTTGCTTCTGTGCGGCTCTTTCCTCAGAATGTGCTCAGGCGAAAGCCGAAAGTTCATCAGGAAAGGCGGAACGGAAATGAAAAAGGGAAAAGTACTTGCTGCGGTGGGATTGCTTGCGGCGTTTATGCTGTGGACGGCTATAGTCAGTCTGGTCGACGTGCGGCCGGTCGGTCCGCAGGGATCCCGGGTGGGACTTGCGGCAATCAATCAGTTGGTTCACGAACGAACGGGCGTGCATATGATGCTCTACCATCTCACGGACTGGCTGAGCGTAGTGCCGCTTGGCATAGCGGCAGGATTTGCATCGCTTGGACTTGCTCAGTGGATTCGCAGAAAACGACTGAATAAGGTCGATGGCAGTCTGCTCGTCCTCGGCGGATTTTATCTTGCGGTAATGGCTGCATACGTCTTCTTTGAAGCGGTGATTGTCAATTACAGACCGGTACTTATCGAAGGAAAGCTGGAGGCGTCCTATCCCTCGTCGACCACAATGCTGGTGCTGTGCATGATTCCCACGGCTGTGATGCAGCTGCAGGGACGCATCAGGAACCAGTGGCTTAGAAATGGGACAACTGCAGCGCTGGTAGTATTTTTGATTTTGATGGTGACTGGAAGAATTATTTCGGGCGTCCACTGGATTACGGACATCATCGGCGCAGCGCTGCTCAGCGCGGGACTTGTGATGATGTATCACGCTTGCACCAGTAAATCGTAGCATACAAAAAACCGCCGGACAGAAACGCAGTCCGGCGGTTTGCACGGTTCAAACAAAGGAAAGAATATCCTCCACGGTCGGCGCGATGTAAGTCGCTCCGGCCTTTTCCATTTCTTCACGGTCGCCGTAGCCGAAGAGCACGCCGATGGAATCCAGTCCGTTCTGCTTCGCACCTATGATATCGTGCTCGCGGTCGCCGATCATGACCGCTTTTGACAGATCGGTTACGCCTGCTTCTTTCAGCGCATAGGCAATTACATCGCCCTTCCTGCTGCGGCTGGAATCCATGGTCGCGCCGGCTATCACGGTGAAATAACCGTCCAGCTGGAAATGCTTCAGAATCCTGATGGCGAATACTTCAGGCTTGGAGGTGGCTACAATCAGGGTTTTGCCCTGCGCCTTCAGCGATTTGAGCATTTCTTCCACGCCGGGGTAGACCTCGTTTTCAAAAAGGCCTTTCTCACGGAAATATTCGCGGTACACATCCACTGCACGCATGGCGTCTTCCGCAGAGAAACCATAATACTCCTGAAAGGAATCCTGCAGCGGAGGACCGATGAACCGGTACAGGGCTTTGCGGTCCTGAACCTCGATATTCCAGCGCTTCAAAGCATAGGCCACAGAGTTGGTAATGCCCAGACCTGGGTCGGTCAGCGTACCGTCCAGATCAAAAAGAACGTATTCGTACATCAAAACCCTCCTCATAGCAAAAGATCTCCTATGCATCATACTCCAACAAGCCCTGCAATGCAAGCCGAATCCTTGACATGGAACGATTGCGGCGTGTATAATGTAAGTATCTGTGACCATTTCACAGAGCTTTTGATGAGGTGAATCGTAATGCTTTGCAAGGTACTCAAGGGAATGAAGGACGTTCTGCCCGCCGAAAGCGCCCGCTGGCGCGCGCTGGAACGTGAAATGCGCAAGGCTGCGCTGCTCAACGGCTACCGCGAGATCCGTACTCCGGTGGTGGAGCATACTGAGCTGTTTGCCCGCTCCGCAGGCGAAAGCAGCGACGTGGTGCGCAAGGAAATGTATACCTTTTTGGATAAGGGCGACCGTAGCGTGACCCTCAAGCCGGAAAGTACTGCCGGCGCTGTACGTGCCTTCCTCGAAGGCGGTCTGGTGGGTCAGGCTCTGCCGTGCAAGATGTACTATCTCAATGCTCCGCATTTCCGCTATGAGGCGCCGCAGTCCGGCCGCCTGCGCGAGCATCATCAGTTTGGCATGGAATGCTTCGGCGCGGCCAATCCCTCCGCGGATGCCGAGCTCATCGTGCTGGTGGTTAACCTGCTGTCCAGCTTCGGTCTGAAGAACCTGAGCGTGCGCATCAATTCCATCGGCTGCCCGGAGTGCCGCCCCGCCTATCAGCAGCATTTCCGCGAGTATCTGGCCGAAAAGAAGGATCAGCTGTGCAAGACCTGCCAGGAGCGTATGGAGATCAATCCCATGCGCACGCTGGACTGCAAGGAAGAATCCTGCAAGGCCGCTCTGACCGATGCGCCTGAGATGCTGGGACACCTGTGTGACGAGTGCAAGGAGCATTTTGAGCAGCTCAAGCAGTATCTGGAAGCTGCTGGCGTCCGTTACACTGTCGATCCCCGCATCGTGCGCGGCCTCGACTACTACACCAAGACCGTTTTCGAAGTTGTCACCGGCACGCCCAACGGCGAACTGACTGTGTGCGGCGGCGGCCGTTACGACGGACTGGTCAAGGAAGTGGGCGGCCCCGCGACGCCTGCCGTGGGCTTTGGCATGGGCATTGAGCGCGTGCTGATGCTGCTGGATGCGCTGGAGGAAGGCGAGTGCAAGCTGGAAATCGAGGACGAAACGCCCGAGGTTTTCGTGGCCTGCCTCAACAAGGCCCTGAGCCTCAAGGCTTTCACGATGGTTCAGTCCCTGCGCGCGGCTGGTCTTCGCGCCGACATGGATCATCAGGGCCGCAGCCTCAAGGCCCAGTTCAAGTATGCTGACAAGCTCAGCGCCAAGATCGTGGCCATCCTTGCTGATGATGAACTCGAACGCGGCGTGCTGAAGCTTCGCGATATGGCTACCAAGGAAGAATGGGAAGTGCCGCTGGAGAGCGCTGCCGAAGCGCTCAAGGCGCGCGTATGACTTACGATAGATAGAGAGGAAGATCAATATGCAGAACCGTACCCATACCTGTGAAGAATTGCGCATTGGCGACTGCGGCAAGCAGGTCCGTCTGGCAGGCTGGATGGAAAATGTGCGCGAGGTTTCCTCTGCGCTTGCGTTCGTCGTGCTGCGCGACTTCTACGGCACCACGCAGATCGTGATCGAAAACGAAGAGCAGATGGCGCTGATCCGCTCCCTGAACAAGGAAAGCACTCTGGCTGTGGAAGGCGTTGTGCGCGAGCGCGACTCCAAGAACCCCAAGCAGGCCACCGGCGACATCGAAATCGTGCCCGAGAAGATCGAAGTGCTGGGCCGCTGCCGCTACAACGAGCTGCCCTTCCAGATCAACCGTTCCCGCGAGGCTGATGAGACCCTTCGCCTGAAGTACCGTTACCTCGACCTGCGCAATCCCGACGTCAAGAAGAACATCGTGCTGCGCTGCAACGTTGTCAGCGCCCTGCGCAGCGCTATGAACGCGCATGATTTCCTTGAAATCACCACGCCCATCCTCACCGCTTCTTCTCCCGAAGGCGCGCGCGACTATCTGGTGCCTGCCCGCAAGCATCCCGGCAAGTTCTATGCTCTGCCTCAGGCTCCCCAGCAGTTCAAGCAGCTTTTGATGACCTCCGGCTTTGACCGCTACTTCCAGATCGCTCCCTGCTTCCGCGATGAGGACGCCCGCGGCGACCGCAGCCCCGGCGAATTCTATCAGCTGGATATGGAAATGGCTTTTGCCGGTCAGGACGATGTTTTCGGCGTGATCGAAGACGTGTTCCCGCCCATCTTCGCCAAGTACGGCCTGTACAACCGCGCCTCCACCGCGCCCTTCAAGCGCATTCCCTTTACTGAGGCCATGGAAAAGTACGGCTCCGATAAGCCCGATCTGCGCATCGATCTGACCGTGCAGGACGTCACCGAACTCATCGGCTCCTGCGGCTTTGGTCCCTTCGAGGGCCAGATCGTCAAGGCTGTCGTCGTCACCGACATGACCGCCACCCGCAAGCAGATCGACAAGCTTTGCGCCGATGTTGAAGTCGTCAGCGGCAACAAGGCCTTCTGGTTCAAGCTGGACGAGAAGGGCGAAATCGCCGGCGGCATCGCCAAGTTCGTCAAGGACATGAAGGACGAGCTGGTTGAAAAGCTGGGCCTCAAGCCCAACACCTTCGTCGGCCTCAGCTGCGGTGCCAAGGGCGCTGCTCAGAAGACTGCCGGCGTGCTGCGCAAGATGCTCGGCGAAATGTGCCCCAACCACATGGACAAGGAAAAGTACGAGTTCTGCTGGATCGTGGACTTCCCGATGTACGAAATCGGCGAGGAAAGCGGCGAGCTGGAATTCTGCCACAATCCCTTCTCCATGCCCAACGGCGGTCTGGAGATCCTCGAAAAGGCCGAGCGCGGCGAAGTGGATCCCCTCAGCATCACCGCTTTCCAGTACGACCTGGTCTGCAACGGCGTGGAACTGTCCTCCGGCGCTGTGCGTAACCACGATCCTGAAATCATGATCAAGGCATTCCAGATGGTACGCCTTGGCGAAGAGGACGTGAAGGCCAAGTTCCCCGCCATGTACAACGCCTTCTGCTACGGCGCGCCGCCTCATGCTGGCATCGCCCCGGGTGTTGACCGCATGGTCATGCTGCTGGCCGGTGAGGACGCCATCCGCGAGGTCATTGCGTTCCCCATGAACAAGAACGCGCAGGATCTCATGATGGGCGCTCCCGGAACCGTGGAACAGCGTCAGCTGGACGAACTGCACATCGCCATCGTGCAGGACGAAGAGAAGGACGCCGAGTAACAGAAATTCCGTCTGTTCGATTGTCAAGCGGGGCAAGATCTGATATACTTAAAGATGCATCAGGCATTGCCGTGCCGTTTGAAACGGCCCCAATCCGTAGGAGGTGTGGAATATGGCCACCAAGAAGGACAATCTTCCTCTGACCCTGGATCAGGACAACGATTCCACGGGCACCATTACATATGCAAATGAAGTCATCGCGATCATCGCGGGCGTCGCTGCCAACGAGGTCGAAGGTGTTGCCGGCATGTGCTCCGGCGGCGGTATCACCGAGGTTTTCGGCCGCAACAAGAACATCACCAAGGGCGTGAAGGTTGAGCTCGGCACCGAAGAGGCTGCTGTGGACATCTACCTGATCGTCGAATACGGCACGCCCATTCAGACCTGCGCGGCTGCTGTGCAGGAAAACGTGCGCAAGTCCATCGAGAGCATGACCGGTCTGCATGTCGTGCGCGTGGATGTGCATGTTCAGGGTGTGAGCTTCGAAAAAGAACAGAAGGCGCTGCAGGGTCTGGAGAGCCTGACTGCGATTTCTGATCACAAGGCTGAAGAGCCGGCTCCCAAGGCAGAGCCTGTGAAGGTGGAGTTCGAGGGCGAACCCACGCCTGCTGAAGAGCACGAGCCCACCGCTGCTGATCTGGAAATGGAAGCCGAAAAGGCTGAAAGGGCAGCGGAAGAGTAATCAAAATGCGATACCTGTTTTGAGTCGGATTTCTTTCCGGCTCAAAACAGGCTTGCTTTTTTCAGTATGAAGCAGGGGAGGTATGCGCGTGAAGCTTCGCGTATGGGACCGCATCCGCTCGGCAGTGATGGGATTGATCATCTCGCTTCTGTCGGTTGGCGTTATTCTGTATTTTGTTGGCATTCTGCCCGATTGGAAAGGCGAGTACCTTTCTTCTTCCGTTGCGCTCTGGCAGCGTGCGGCAGTTGTGGCCGGAGGCGCTGTCTGCCTGCTTCTGGGTCTGAGTGGCATCGGTCTTCTGTTCCGCCGCCGCAAGGAGAAGGGCGTTGTGGTTCAGCACACTGAATATGGCGATATGAGCATTTCCATGAAAGCTATGGAAAACATGGTTCGCAAGTGTGTTGATGCGCATCCCGAGCTCAATGTCAACCATACCCGTATCTATCACAGCCGCGGCGGCGTATGCGTGGATATCAAGATCACCCTGCTTAATGGCGTCAATATCCCGCTGACCGTTAATGCGCTGCAAAAGCAGATCAAGCAGTACATCACCTCCTGCAGCGGCGTGGACGTGGAAGAGGTTCGCGTGATGGTGGAAACCGAGGCGGCCAAGAGCCTGCCCGCGCCTGAAGTGGTGATCGTCCCTGCTGAAGCCGAGTCCGAACCGGTCGTGGTTGAAAAGGCTGCCGAATGTATCTGTCAGCATCAGGAGGAGCCGGAGACCTACGCTGAAACTCCTGCCCAGCCCTCAGAGGAAACAGAGGAGATTGTGATTGAATCTGAGGAATCCGTTGTGTTGGAAGCGGAAGAAGAGACACAGCCTGATGAGGCTGCGGAAGTCTCCGAAGAAACCGTTGAGGAGGCGCAGGCATAATGGACAAGAGGTTTTTCCAGATCGGAACCCCTCAGTGCGGCATTGCGCTGGGCATTCTGGGTGTAATCGTTGCGTTTATGCTTTTGTTCCTTGGTTTCTGGCGTACGCTGTTTGTGGCTGCACTCTTTGGCCTTGGATATTTCCTCGGCTCATCCTCCAACAAGGCTGAAAGCATCAAGAATGCCATCAACCGGCTTTTCCCTCCCAAAAACGACTAACCAAAGCGAAACGGAGTGTTAAATACTATGGCGCATTCACGTTCGATTGCCCGACAGGCTGCCATGCAGCTTTTGTATGAACGTCTTGCCGGCGGTGACGCGGACGACGAATCCCTCGAGCTGATCTACGAGCAGCTTTCCCTGCTGCAGGAAGAAGAAGGCAAGAAGCTCAAGCCCAATGAGGCTGCCCGAAACTATATCAACGACGTCCTCACGGGCGTGGAAGAGCACGAAACCGAGCTGGATGAGAGCATTGAAAAGCACTCCACCGGCTCCTGGACGCTGGAACGCGTACCGCACGTCGACCTGAGCATCCTGCGGCTGGCGGCGTATGAGTTATATCATCGTGAAGATGTGCCTGACAATGTGGCCATCAGCGAGGCTATGTCCATGGCCAACCGCTACAGCGAGCCCAAGAGCAGCCGTTACATCAACGGCGTTCTGGGTGCAATGGAGCGCGATAAGCGCGAACCGGCGGCTGAAGAAGAAAACCAGCCTGAGGAGTAACCATTCATGCGTATCACGTTGGGTTTTGATACCAGCTGCTATACCACCTCTGCGGCGGCAGTGAACGAGCGGGGAGAGGTTGTCGCCTTTTCCCGCATGCTTCTGCCGGTTGAGCAGGGACAACGCGGCCTTCGCCAGAGCGAGGCCGTTTTTGCGCATGTACGGCAAATGCCGCAGGTCATGGATCAGATGCGCGAAAGCCTGAAAGAGTATGAAATCGCAGCGGTTTGCGCCTCTGCAAAGCCGCGTGACGAAGAAGACAGCTACATGCCTGTTTTCACCGTGGGTCTGGGACATGCGAGGGTTGTCGCGGATGCGCTGGGCGTTCCGCTGTATGAAACATCGCATCAGCAGGGACACATTGCAGCCGGACAGATCGGCAATGACATGCCTGAGGGAGCCTTCGTGGCGCTGCATTTGAGCGGCGGAACGACGGAGCTTCTTAAATGCGCCGCAGGAAAGCTTACGCTCATCGGCGGCTGTGCTGATCTGCACGCCGGTCAGATGGTTGACCGCGTAGGCGTTGCGCTGGGACTTGGGTTTCCGGCAGGCCCTGCGCTGGAAAAGCTGGCTATGGCCTACGACGGCACAATCGAAAGCCTGCTTCCGGTGAGCATGGAGAAGGGCGATCTGACCTGCCATCTTTCGGGCGTGGAAACCAAGGCGCAGCAGTGGATCAAGTCCGGTCAGATGACTCCGGAAAAGATCGCCGCTGAAGTGTTTGATGTGCTTTCGCGCACGGTTGCAAGGCTGCTTACTGCGGCCTGCGAGGCTTCCGGCACAAGGCGTGCACTGGTTGTGGGCGGCGTAGCTTCGTCCACGCTTCTGCGTGAAATGCTTCGCAGGAGACTCCAAAAGCAGCGCAGACCTATTGAAGTTTATTTCGGAGAACCAAGATACAGCGCTGATAATGCCGCTGGCGTGGCTGCCATTGGTATGAAGCGATTTTTGGAAGAAGTTTGAGGAGGAAAGAAAATGCCTGCACATCTTCTGGACGGAAAAATCATGGCGGCTGAGCTGGAAGACGAGCTCAAAGCCCGTGTGGACAAGCTGATTGCCAATGGTCTGGTTCCCGGACTCACTGTTATTCTTGTGGGCGATGATCCTGCCAGCCAGACATATGTAAGCAACAAGGAAAAAGCCTGTGCGAGACTGGGAATCCATTCCCGCACGCTTCGCATGCCCGCCGATACCACGCAGGAAGCCCTTGAAAAAGCCATCATGGAGGCGAACGTCGATCCAGCGGTGCATGGTATTCTGGTGCAGCTGCCTCTGCCGCGCCATCTGGACAGCGATCGGGCTCTTTCGCTGATCCTGCCTGAAAAGGACGTCGACGGCTTCCACGACATCAATGCGGGACGTTTGTCCCGAGGGCTGGACTGCGTGGTTGCCTGCACGCCCAAGGGGGCGCTGCACATGCTGAAAAAAGCCGGGATTGAAATTGCCGGTAAGGAAGCAGTGGTTGTCGGCCGCAGCAACATCGTCGGCAAGCCTATGGCGCTGCTGCTTTTGCAGGAAAACGCAACTGTTACCGTGTGCCACAGCCGCACGGCTGATCTGGCGGCGCATACCCGTCGTGCAGATATCCTTGTGGCCGCCATCGGCAAGCCCCGCTTTATCACTGCGGATATGGTCAAGGAAGGCGCGGTGGTGGTTGACGTAGGCATCAACCGCGTAGAGGGAAAACTCTGCGGCGACGTAGATTTTGAAAATGTTTCGAAAAAAGCGTCGTGGATTACGCCTGTTCCCGGCGGCGTCGGCAAGATGACCATTGCCATGCTGATGGACAACACCGTTGCAGCGGCTGAAAAGGCGGCGCAGAAGTGAAAAGTCTCACTTTAACGGTTTCTCAGCTCAATGAGTACGTCCGCCGTTCGCTTGCGTCCGATCCCATGCTGCGTGGCGTGTGTCTGACGGGTGAAATCAGCAATTTCAAGCGTCATGTAACTGGACACTGGTACTTTACGCTGAAGGATGAGGAAGCCGCAATCAACTGCGCGATGTTCCGTCAGTCGGCCATGAGTGTGCGTTTTCGTCCGGAAAACGGTCAGCGCGTCCGCGTCATAGGAAGCGTGGGACTCTATACAAAGACGGGTTCATATCAGTTCTATGCAGATGCCATGGAGCCGGACGGAGTAGGGGATCTCTACCTCCAGTTTGAAGCGCTCAAGCAAAAGCTGGCTGCGGAAGGGATGTTTGATCCATCTCTGAAGAAGCAGCTGCCTCTTCTGCCGCGCGGAATTGGCATCGTCACCAGCAAAACCGGCGCTGTGGTACATGATATCACGCGCGTTGCATGGCGGCGTTATCCGGGAATTCCGCTGTATCTGCGCCCGGTCAAGGTGCAGGGTGAAGGCGCGGCAAGGGAAATCGCTGAGGGAATCATGCTGCTGGATGAAATGCCGGAGGTTGACGTCATCATCGTCGGTCGCGGCGGCGGCAGCATGGAGGATCTTTGGGCATTCAACGAGGAACGGGTGGCGCGGGCAATTGCGCTTTGTGACACGCCGGTTGTAAGCGCCGTAGGTCATGAGACGGACTTTACGATTGCCGATTTTGTAGCTGATCTGCGTGCACCCACGCCTTCTGCTGCGGCAGAAATGGCGGTTCCAGAGAAGGAAACGCTCCTGAATGCTGTGGATTTGATGAAGGAACGAATGGAAAAAGCCCTTCATCAGAAAATCAGCCGCAAGCGTCTCGCACTTTCGCAGCTGCAAAAACGTCTGGCGGATTTTTCACCTGCACAGCGCCGCGAACGCATGATTGCTTCGCTGACAGCAGCCAGAGTCAGGCTGGACACGTTGATGGCAAATGCTTTTGCTTCCAGACATGCACGCATTGCAGCTGCCTCTGCAGTTCTTGAACCGCAGACAAAAGCACTGCTTGCCGCACAGCGAAGCAGGCTTGAGAAAGCCTCGCTCAGACTGCATGCGTCAGGTCCGATGGAAACCATGAAGCGCGGATACGCCGTGGTTACGCGCAAGGGAAGCGTTGTTCGCGGCGTGGAGATGATCAGCGCAGGCGACAGCCTCACGGTGCATATGGCGGATGGAAGAGTGCAGACAACCGTTGACGATGTAATGAGAGGATGAATGACATGGCTGCGAGAAAAACATCCAAAGCCATGAGCTTTGAAGAAGGACTCAGCCGACTGGAAGCCATTGCCGAACAGATGGAGCGAGGCGAACTGCCGTTGGACGAACTGCTGAAGCTCTATGAGGAAGGCGTAAAGCTTTCCAACGAGCTCACCAGCAAACTGGATAGTGCCGAAGGCCGCATGCAGGAGGTTATTTCGGGCGTTGACGGCAAGCCACAGGCTGTACCCACTGACGTTGTCCGGCAGGGATCGCTGCTGGATGAACTGGATGAAAGGGGATAAGGACGATGAATCAGTATCATGCCGCTGTGGAAGAGGCATTAAAGCTTTTTCCGATGCTTATGCAGGAAGGCGAAGAGCCTGTAGTGGAACCCGATGAAGCCAGTCCGGCAGAAAATATGCCTCCGCAGCCGCTGCGCAGCGCCATGCGATACAGCCTGCTTCTGCCCGGCAAGCGAATCCGTCCGGTGCTGCTGCTGGCCGCCTATCATCTCCTGAGGGATGACTGGCAAAACGTGGTGCCGTACGCCTGCGCGCTGGAGATGATCCACACCTATTCGCTTATCCATGATGATCTTCCTGCGATGGATGACGATGCGCTTCGTCGCGGCAAGCCCACCAACCACCGCGTATTTGGCGAAAACATGGCGATCCTGGCGGGTGACGGTCTGCTTAACATGGCCTATGAAACCATGCTGAACGCTCCTTTCACCGCGGAAAATCCCGCGCTGGCTGTGAAGGCAATGCGCGAGATCGCCATGCGAGCCGGCGTGACGGGCATGATTGCCGGTCAGACGCTGGATGTGAAACTGGAAGGTCACGCACCCACCAAAGAGAGCGTGCGCTACATTCATCTGCACAAGACGGCAGACCTTCTCACGGCTCCTGTGGTGGCAGGACTGATGCTTGCCGGAGCCACGGAAGAGCAGCTTGAAGCCGGACGCGCATACGGACGCGGTCTGGGCCTTTCGTTCCAGATTCAGGACGATTTGCTCGATCTGGAGGGCGACGTCAGAATGCTCGGCAAGGAAACCGGCATGGACGCTCAGCGCGGCAAGATGACCTGGCCTGCCGTGTGCGGTGTGGAACAGGCCCGTCAGGATGCCAGACAGGCGCTGGATGACGCTGTGAATGCCATGAAGCTTTTTGGCGAGCGTGCAGAGTTTTTGTCCGAACTTGCACTGAAGACACTTGCGCGCCAGATGTGAATGTTGTATCATGAATAGAACGCAATCATAAGGAGAGGAACGCATTTGCATTCTGTCGCAGGTATTCTGAACAATCACGTCCTTTTTGCGGCGCTGCTCGGCTGGTTCTTTGCACAGGGTGCGAAGATACCGATTTACTATCTGGTTGAGCACAAGTGGGATTTGAGACGGTTTTTCGGTTCGGGCGGCATGCCCAGTTCCCACACGGCCATGGTCATTGCCTCGGCCATCATGGTCGGCCTTCTGGAAGGCTTTGACAAACCGGTTTTCGCTGTTGCGGTGGTTCTGGCGTTCATCGTCATGTATGACGCAACCGGCGTCCGCCGCGAAACAGGCCGTCAGGCTGCGATTATCAACCAGATTCTCAGGGACGCCATTCTGGAAGGAAAGCCGATTTCTGACCGGGAACTCAAGGAACTGGTCGGACATAAACCCGTTGAAGTATTCGGCGGTGTGATTGTAGGTCTGCTGGTTGTAGGTGTGTATTATCTCTTCATTCTGATGTAAAATGGGAGGATTTCATTATGATGGATCACTTTATGGAAGAAGTCGTTGTCAAGCGTAACCGTGCCATGCAGAACATCGCGCATCTGTTTGCAACCATTACGATGGTCGTTGCCGCACTTATGGGTATGTTTATGGTGAATGTTCTTCTCTACGATTTCAGCATTCCCGCTCTGATTGAAACGGCGGTCATGATCGGCATCGCCGTGCTGCTGTTCCTGCGCCGCGACCGTCTCAAGACTGAATACGAGTACACCTTCACCAACGGCGATCTGGACTTTGCTCAGGTGTTTAATAACCAGAAGCGCAAGACGCTGGGCACCATGCGCGTTAAGAATGTAGAAGCTTTCGGCCCGGTGGATTCCAATAACTTCCGCAAGATCATCAATATGCCCGGTCTTAAGAAGCGCAACTGGTTCCTCAACCGCGACGCCAAGCTGTACTATTTCTACTATCAGAAGGACACCAACAAGAACATCATCATTCTTGAGCCTTCCGAAGAACTGGTCGGTATGATCCGCAAGTATCTGCCGCAGGGCGCGTATCAGGAGTAAGCATGGTTTATTTGGATAACAGCGCAACTACGAAGCCCTGTCAGGCCTGCGTGGATGCGATGAACGAAAGCATGCTTTCGAATTACTTCAATCCCTCTGCGCTTTATGCACCGGCCATGCATGCCGAGCGTGCCATGTCGGATGCGCGCAGGGTGATTGCTTCTGCGCTACAGGCCAACGAAAAGAATGTGCTCTTTACTTCCGGCGGAACGGAGAGCGACAACCTTGCTATCTGGGGCTGGCTGCAGGGTCAGCGGAAGCCCGGCGAGGTGCTCTACACTGCCGCTGAGCATGCTGCGGTCAAAAACGCCTGTCTGGAGGCTGAAACGCGCTATGGCAGCAAGGCGCGCGAAATTCCGCTGACGCAGACGGGAAGCGTGGATCTTGACGCACTGGAAGCCATGCTTGGCGAAAACACGCAGCTTATCTGCGTGATGCATGTGTGTAACGAAACCGGCGTCATTATGCCGCTGGAGGAAATCTGTGCGCTCCGCGACCGTCTTGCTCCGCAGGCTGCGATCCACGTGGACGGCGTGCAGGGCTTCCTGCGTGTTCCGTTTTCTTTCCGCAAGCTGAAAGTGCAGTCCTATGCGTTGAGCGCGCACAAGATTCATGGACCCAAGGGCGTCGGCGCTCTGGTTTTGCGCGACGGACACAGGATTCGTCCTCAGATTGCAGGAGGCGGCCAGCAGAACAATCTGCGCAGCGGCACGGAAAATACCGTCGGTATTGCGGGCTTAAAAGCTGCTGTGGAATGCTATCCGCAGGATAGGCTGGAACGCATGACGGGGCTCAAAAAGGAGCTTGTCCGCCTTCTTCAGGAAGCGCTGCCGGAAATGCAGGTGGTGGGTCTTGCGGCGGATGATCCCATGAGTGCCGGACACATCCTCAATGCAGCGTTCCCGCCGGTGCGTGCAGAAACGCTTCTGCATGCGCTGGAAAGCGATGGAATCCTGGTGGGAACCGGCTCGGCCTGTTCATCCAAGAAGGGCAAGCATTCTTCTGTGCTTGCTGCTATGAAGTGTTCCAACGCCGTGATGGACGGCGCAATCCGCATCAGCCTCTGTCCTGAGAATACGATGGACGAGATAAAAATGACCGCGGAAAAAATCATCGAAAAAGTTATCATGCTGCGTCGTTTCACGCGCCGCTGACCAGATTCAGGAGGCAATCCTCATGAGAGAAGTTTTGCAGGTCCGCTTCGGCGAGATCTTTTTGAAGGGCCTCAATCGCCCGGTATTTCTGCGCAAGCTGGTAGCCCGCGTGCGCAGCGCTGTGCAGGAGGTTGGAGGCCGTGTGTGGCTGAGCGACAGCCGCGTGTATGTCAGCGACGTTACCGACATGGAAGAAGCCATCCGCCGCGTGACCAAGGTGTTTGGCGTACACAGTGTATGCCGCGCCATCGAAATGGAAAAGGGCGATTTTACCGCGATCTGTGATCAGGCGGTGGAACTGCTCAAGGACTGCGAAGGCTCCTTCAAGGTCAATGCCCGCCGCAGCGACAAGCGCTATTTCATGGATTCTCCCGCCATCAACATGGAAATGGGCGGATACATCCTCGAGCGCCTGCCCAAGCTGCATGTGGATATCAAAAAGCCCGACACCGTGCTTTCTGTGGAAATCCGCGACATGGCATACCTGTACACCCATCCGATCATGGCGGTAGGCGGCATGCCTGTTGGTTCCAACGGCAAGGCCACGCTCCTCCTGTCCGGCGGCATCGACAGTCCCGTGGCCGGATGGATGATCGCCAAGCGCGGCGTAACGGTGGACGCGGTGCACTTCAATTCTCCGCCCTACACCAGCGAGCGCGCAAGGGAAAAGGTGCTGGATCTGGCACGAATCCTTTCCGAGAGCCTGTGCGGCATCCGCGTGCATGTGGTTCCTTTCACGGAGATTCAGATGCAGATCCACGAAAAGTGCCATGAGGACTATACCACCGTCATCATGCGCCGCTACATGATGCGCATCGCCAATGCCATCGCCAAAAAGGAGCATTCTCAGGCGCTCATCACCGGTGAGAGCATCGGTCAGGTTGCCAGCCAGACCATGCATGCTCTCAGCTGCACCGACGCCGTATCCGATATGCCGGTGTTCCGTCCGCTGATCGGCTTTGACAAGTCCGAAATCATTGCCATCGCCCAGAAGATCGGCACCTATGAGACCTCCAACCTGCCTTATGAGGACTGCTGCACGGTCTTCACGCCCCGTCATCCTGCCACCAAGCCCAAGATGGATATCATCCTTGAAGGCGAAAGCAAGCTGGACAGCGAGGCGCTCATTGCCGCTGCACTTGAAGGTACTGAGGTGATCGAACTGTAATCACGGCCAATGGGCGATAACCGCTGCAAGCGCCACGCCCGGAAGACCGAGATAGCCCGCTGACAGTGCTGCCAGCGGGCTTTGTGCTATCTCAAAGCCCAGAGGTGAAAGAAGCGTATGACAGAGCCAGCATAATGCTGCGCCCATGCATACACGTTCGATCATGCGCATGATGCCCCTGCCGGGCGTGGTGCGCATGGCCAGAAAGTAAATGGCCGCCGTCAGCGAGCTCATGGAAGCGATCAGATACAGTTTGTCCGCCATCGTTATCCCTCCTGTCAAAGAAGCATATGCAGCTTTTTAGGAGAGTTGAAGCACCGGATTTGTGAATGTTTTGTCAAAAAAGCTTGCCTATCAGATGGGTTTGTTGTATAATGATAAGTGGGATAAATTTGGTCAACCGGGACGCAAATTGACCCGATGAGGAGCGTGTCTATGCAGGACGATACCTTCGCGCTGATGCAGCGGCTGGCGCCGGATCTGGCGCAGGAAATCGAGCGCAGGGCGCTGGTGCTGGAAAGGATCGGCGCGTTGCAGCCGGTGGGACGCAGACAGCTTGCCGCGCGGCTCAACCTGCCCGAAAGAGAGGTTCGCACGGTTGCGATGCTTCTCAAGGAGCACGGACTGGTATCTCTGGACGCCGCAGGCATGAGCCTCACGCCCGAAGCCACGGACATTCTTCCCATGGCAAGGCTTTTCAGCCGCGACCTCAGAGGCCTCACAAAGCTGGAAATGGAACTTTCTGAAACGCTGGGTGTGGAAAAAGTCTGCGTGGTTCCGGGAAACGCAGATACCGACGAGCATGTGCTCTCCGAAGTCGGCAGAAACGCGGCCATCAGGCTGCGCAGCTTCCTGCAGACAGGCTCAACGCTGGCTGTGACCGGCGGAACCACCATGCGCGAGGTTGCTGCATCCATCCCGCACAGCGCGCCCATGAACGTGATGGTCGTACCGGCCAGAGGCGGCATCGGCAGATCGGTGGAAACGCAGGCCAACACCGTTGCCAGTGAGATGGCGCGCAGGCTCGGCGGTCATCACCGCCTGATGCACCTGCCGGATCTCATGGACGAGCAGGCGCTCAACGAGATGCGCAGGCTCAGCGAAATCGACGAAACGCTCACGCTGCTTGAACGCGCGGACGTCGTCATGCACGGCATCGGCAGGGCGGATGAAATGGCGCAGATGCGCCATCTGCCCGGAAACGTCGAGATGGAGGTCATGCGCAAAGGAGCTGTAGCCGAAGCTTACGGCTGCTACTTCAACAAGGACGGAAAGCTGGTCTACTCCGCTTCCACCGTCGCGCTGAATCTGGGAGCGCTCAAACCCAGATGCGCGCTGATTGCCGTTGCGGCAGGCGCAAAAAAAGCACAGGCCATCGCAGCTGTTATGAAAAACCGCGCGCATGCCATGCTTGTCACCGATGAAGGCGCTGCAAGAGCCATCCTCGGTATGTAACATTGTTTGCTGCCCGAATGGGTTTGCAATAAAGGAATTCAACAACACTTAAGGAGTGTGCACAATGGCTAAGAAGACGATTGACGACATCCAGGTGTCCGGTAAGAAAGTCCTTGTTCGCTGCGATTTTAACGTGCCTATGAAGGAAGGCAAGATCACCAACGATAAGCGTATCGTGGCTGCTCTGCCCACCATCAAGAAGCTGATTGCCGACGGCGGCAAGGTCATCCTGTGCAGCCATCTGGGCAAGCCGAAGAACGGTCCCGAAGAGAAGTTCTCTCTGGCTCCCGTGGCCGAGCGCCTGAGCGAGTACCTGGGCAAGACCGTTGTGTTCGCCAATGACGACAACGTGGTCGGCGAGAACGCCAAGGCTGCTGTTG
>JAGBBE010000121.1 GCA_017938645.1 Clostridia bacterium | reverse complement strand
TGAGCCTTGTGAGCAGCGTGCCGGAAAGTTATCGCAAAGATGCTGTTTTTCTGATGAATTTCTCTACGCTGTACGGACTGCACAATACGCTGAAAAACAGCACGCTGTGCCGCATGTCCACCGACTGGAGCGGTCGTTTTCTGATCATGAACACGCCTGTGATGCTGACGAACGCCATGCCGCTGGTCGGCAGAGGCAGCGTGCCGGTTTTGTACGGTGATTTTTCCGGCGTGCGCATTGAGGATGGCGGGCATGATGCCGTGAAAAGTGAAGTACGCGAAGGCGTACCCAAAGGAATTACCTGTTCCCTGAAAGGCTATATGGGCTGCAGCCTGATCGACAGAGAAGCCGTAAAGGGCTTGAAGATGATCTGATCTTTGGAAAGGAATTACCGGATGACGAATACAGAAAAGCTGCTGATCGCGCAGCAGCTGAAACAGGGGCTTGGATATACGGATATTGCGAAGAAGCTGGGAATGTCTGTGAACACGGTTAAATCCTACTGTCAGCGCAACGGCCTTCGCCGAAGCAGGAGTACAGCAGCACCAAAGCAGGTTGATACCGTGTGCAGACAGTGCGGCGACGCCCTGATACATACGCCCGGCAGGAAAAAGAAGCAGTTCTGTTCAGACGCCTGCAGGATGCGCTGGTGGCATGCTCACAGAGAGCTTGGCAAAAACGCCCGCGCAGCGCGATGCCAGACTTGCGGTAAGGAGTTCGTGACGGACCGTGCACAGAAGTATTGCAGTCATCCCTGCTACATCAGCGCACGGTTCGGTGATTACACTACCTCAAACGCTGTCAGCGAGTGCTCGAATACGCAGATCAGCTGACCGTCGATTTTCAGCGTAACTCTAAGCGTGTGCGCTCCTTTGATCTGAGGAAGCCTGGCAAAGGCAACAGGCTGCTCCCAATAGCTAATGGACAGCGTCTGTACCAGGGATTTCAATGTTTCCTTTGAATTTTTCCACTCAAACAGGAAGGATGCTTCCATGCGATCCAGTTCGCCGCGTGCATACCGTTTGGCGTATTTTTCCTTTTCTGGAGTTTCGGAAAATATGAAACTGATTGTGTTGTCGTGATAAAGAATAGACTCAACAAACAAGCCGTTTCGCTCAAACGTATCGCTGCGCGCAACGCGGATTATGCTCTTGTAGCGATAAAAAGCCGTGGGATTGTAGTCTTTCAGCAGATTCATCAATGTGGAGCGTTCACAGTCGTTCCTGCAGAAAATACCTCTGATCGCGGAATCAATCAGGAATTCGTCGGGATACAGGATTTCTGCATGACGGTAAACGCGAACCTCGTCCGTGCAGTAACCATTGCTGTAGATGCTGTCGAAAGGCAGCGCGGCAAAGGCATCGGCGCCGCTGTACACAGGATTTCCGTGACCTGCCTGACTGAGCGCGGAGAACTTCGTGCCTTCCATGGACAGCAGCTTTTCCAGATCAAACAGAAGGAAAACAGGCACCGGAACGTTTGCGTTGATATCGCCGTCATAGCGAATCTGACGGTGCTTGTATCCTTCGTTGTGGTACTGCGTGGGCGTCAGGGGCCTGAAATAGAAGCGCACATAGGACGTGGCGCGAGTTTCGGTCATGTCGATGACCTGACGGCTGGCGTTGTCGTTCTCCATGACGCCCTTTGCTCCGGCCTTGACGCGGCTGTACAGCTTGCCCGAGGAAAGAATGCTGACAGCGTTGGTCACATCGGTATAGTGATAGGCGTATTTCGGCCACCAGGAAGGATTTACTCTTTCACAGTTTTTCTGAATGATTTCTGCGTATGTCATACGGAATCACTCCTTAACTCGAACACTCTGCCGTATCCCTCGTGCACCTGATAGCCGTTCTGAACGAATTCTCCCTGCTGGTTAAGAATGCGCACAGGCGACAGATAGCCCATGTGATTCAGCAGATGATAGAAGAGGCTGTGCAGATCGTTGGTTTCGGCGTATGGAACGATGCCGTTGACGCGAAGCTGATCCCAGAGGCGGAACAGTTCTTCTTCGGAGATGGTTCCGACAGGCTGCGTTTCTTTTGCAAACGTAACGCCGTTATTCCATGTCACGGAATAGTTTGTACCATCTACTGTAAACTGGCGAGGAAGCAGCGTAGCGCTGTGCTTCAGATCATCACAAAGGCCGGTAAAAGACATGTCCCTTGCATTCTTTCGCAGCCATTCCATCGTCTCTTCCTGCGCTCTGTGCTCAGGCGTCTGCGTGGTATCCATGCCGACGTAGATATACACCGTTATAGGCAGCTGTTTCAGATACTTCTCCATGACCGGCTTAACGTCGTTCCAGGAAAGCTCGCCGTTGCCGCAGCCGAGCTTCGGGAATGCAATGGAAGTGATGCCTTTTTCGGCATAAGTGTTGACGAACTTGTTTAGACCCGCTTCCAGGTATTCCAGCTTGGAAGGGTTGCGCCAGTTTTCCTTTGTGGGAAACATGAGAATCCAGTGGTCGGGCGCGTAGTAAAGCATCAGCTTGCCGATGGTCAGCTGGTGTTTATCACATGCGCGTTTATAGGCTTCGAACATCTTGGGATAGCGTTTCTTGAAGGACAGGGCGAGACCCTTGCCCATCACGCCGACTGTGTTGACTGTATTGACGATAACCTGTGCAGGACTGTTGAAGATATTTCCTTCGATATACTCAATCATGGTGACTCCTCCTGCTAGATGACGGATACTTTTTCGCCGTTTGCAAGCACGAAGCTGCATTCGATTTTGCATCCGGATACGGTAGCTATATTGTCCAGATCGTCAAGAGAGATGGTCCCTCGCTTTATTTTCTGACTGAACGCCTGCGGCGTAACACCCAGTCTTCTGGCGATTTCCGCCATGGTCAGGTCATTCTTGACGCATACGATTTTCAGCGGTTCGTCGATTCTCACGGTATAGCACCTCCATGGTCTATTATAAACGGTGACGTTTAATCAGTCAATATGCGTATTTGACGGAACGCTGAATTAACGGAGACAAAATGATAACAACTATACATTTGGAGGAATTTGCATGAGCACATCGCTGACAAAAGAGCAGTTTGACCGGGAAGTGGGCTACCGTGCAGCGATGTCTATTATGAGAAATCTGCATGCACAGGGTCTGCTGACGGATAAGGAATACAGGCAGATCGAACCAATTCTTGCCCGAAAATTCTCCCCGGTATGGGCTGGGTTATCCGACGTATTGAGTGATAAATCTGCTTGAAATGACTTGATAATCCGTCCGAACGGCGGTAACATGCATCACTACCAGGGGGATTGATACAATGTACCCCGGAAAGGACGGATAACAATGGCTGAGAAAACGATGACGGTAAGCCGAATTGCGGCGCCTGTGCAGATGCCCAAACTCAAACGTGTTGCGGCCTATGCACGCGTTTCCACCGGCAAGGACGCCATGCTACACTCACTGGCAGCGCAGGTCAGCTACTACAGCGATCTGATCCAGCGAAATCCCGAATGGGAGTATGCCGGCGTTTACGCAGACGAAAATTATTCCGGTACCCGTGATACTCGCCCGGAGTTTCAGCGCCTGCTGAAGGACTGCCGGGACGGCAAGATTGATATGATCCTGGTCAAATCCATTTCACGCTTTGCCAGGAACACGGTTACGCTGCTTGAAACGGTGCGCATACTCAAGGAAATGGGCATAAGCGTTTACTTTGAAGAACAGAAAATCGATACGCTGAGCGGGGACGGAGAGCTGATGCTCTCTATCCTCGCTTCTTTTTTTCAGGAAGAAAGCCGAAACGTATCCGAAAACTGCAAGTGGCGAGTTCGGAAGAAGTTCGAGCAGGGTATTCCTACTGGCTTTCAGATGTATGGCTACGATGTCAGGAACGGTGTTTTCACCATCATACCGGAAGAAGCAGAGGTTGTTCGACGTATCTTCCGCATGTATCTGGATGGCATGGGCAGCGTGAGAATCATGAAAACGCTGATTGCGGAAGGGGTCCCCGCGCCCGAAGGTGGACTTTGGAATGCGAGTGTGATCATGATGATGCTGAAAAACGAGAAATACGCAGGAGACCTTCTGCTGCAGAAATTCTTCACCAACAACCACATTGAGAAGAAACAGTGTTTCAATCGCGGGGAGCTTCCGCAGTATTTTGTTGAAGGCAATCATGAACCGATCATTGACCGCGAAACCTTCGATGCTGTGCAGGCGGAAATTGCACAGCGCAGAGCGATGGATATCGTAAATGGAGGAAAAAAGGCGGCTGATGATGCAGAGGATTATCTTCCTGAATTGGAAGAGCAAAAGCTCTCGGATCTTCCGCTGGGTAAATATATTCATTGCGGTATCTGCGGAAAGAAGTACCGCAGAAAGATTACGCGCATGGGTACGCCCTATGCAGCCCCCATCTGGATCTGCGGTACTTTCAGCTTTCGAGGAAAGGCCTACTGCGCTTCAAAGCAGATTCCCGAAAAGATACTGATCGATCTGATCGCCGGCGTTCTGGGAATTGATTCTTCCCTTACAGATACAGAGGCGCTTGATCGTATTCATCATATTGAGATGCATCCGGACAATCGGGTGCAATTTGTTTTTCAGGATGGCTATGCGGAGGATCATTTCTGGAAAGACCATTCGAGAAAAGACAGCTGGGATGCTGAAAAAAGGAAAAAGGCCGCTGAGAAAACGAAGGTGCAGCATCAGAAGAGAAAGGAGCGGGACGCAGAATGAGTGAAGCCAGAGCATATGAACCCACGGTTACAAGAATGAAGACGGTTACGGTCATTCCGCCCCGTCTGCAGGCGCTTCCGGGGATGCCAGCGATTGCTGCACGTCCTAAACGGGTGGCGGCCTACGCCCGTGTTTCCACCAACAGCGAGGAGCAGCTGACCAGCTATGAAGCGCAGGTGAAATACTACACCGACTACATTAAGGCCAAGGAACATACCGACAATTGGCAGTTCGTGGACGTGTATACGGACAAGGGCATCACAGGAACGAGCATCAAAAAGCGAGAGGGCTTCAATCGCATGATAGAAGACGCGCTGGCGGGAAAAATCGACCTGATCATCACTAAGTCCGTATCCCGTTTTGCCAGAAATACGGTAGACACGCTGACCACCATCCGCAAGCTGAAGGAATACGATGTGGAGGTTTATTTCGAGGAGCAGAACATTTACACGCTGGACGGTAAGGGCGAAGTGCTGCTGACGATCATGTCCAGCATCGCGCAGGAGGAAAGCCGCAATATTTCAGAAAACGTAACCTGGGGCATGCGCAAGCGGTTTGCAGAGGGAAAGGTTACCATGCCCTACAAGCAATTCATGGGATACAAAAAAGGAAAGAACGGTATTCCTGAGATCGTGGAAGCTGAGGCAAAAATCATTCGCACGATCTTCAGACGTTTTCTGGAAGGCGCGACCCCTGCAATCATCGCCAGAGAACTGAACGCCGCAGGCATTCCCTGTCCTTCCCGAAAGAGCCTGCTCAGCGAGGATGAAATGGAAGCCGCCAAGGCCAGAAAGAAAACCGCCCGCTGGAGCCCGTCTACCATTGAGAGCATTCTGACCAATGAAAAGTACAAGGGCGACGCCATCCTGCAAAAGACTTACTGCACGGATTACATCAAAAAGACCTTTGTGGTGAACGACGGCAGCGAGATTCCTAAGTATTACGCGCAGAACAGTCATCCGGCCATCATCGGCGCCGAGGTATTTGACCTGACACAGATGGAACTGGAATGGCGCAGAAGCTTGGGCGGAAGCTACAGCGGCAAGAGTTGTTTTTCTTCCCGTATTGTATGCGGTGATTGCGGTGCTTTTTACGGCAGCAAGGTCTGGCACAGCACGGACGAGTACCGGCGCATCATCTGGCGTTGCAATAACAAATATGCCGGCGACAAAAAATGCGAGACGCCGCATATTAAGCAGGATGCGCTGGAGAAAGCCTTCGTCAGCGTGATGCAGAAGGTAATCAGTGAAAAAGATACCATCTTTGCCGTCTGCCGGGAAGTGCTGGATAAGGTACTTGATACGAGTGAGCTTGATAGGATCGCCACGAGGCTACAGGATCAGGCGCTGGGCATGGCGGAGCGCGTCAGGAAGCTGGTTGAAGAGAATGCCAGGGTACAAAGAAATCAGGCGGAATACCAACGGGAGTACGATGCGCTGGTTGCTGAGCATGAAAAGCTTAGTGAGAAGATCCGAAGTGTCGAGGAACAGAAAAAGGATAAGGCTGACCGCAGGCGGCAGATTGAGGTATTTTTGTGCATGCTGGAGGAGCAGGAAGAATGCATGGGCTTTGAGCCTTACACCTTTGTGGCGCTGGTTGATAAGGTGGTGGTTGAGGCAGACGGTAGGCTGGAGTTCTGCTTCAGGAATGGGATGAAATACGAATATACGGTTGTTGAATAATGGAATATACGATGTTGCCCTCCTATGCATGGGAGGGCTTTTTTTCTTGTCAGCTTTTATTCTTCATCATCCGCTTTGGGGCAACGCTATCCCCAGGTTTCTTGGCAAAAGTTTTAGTGATGGCAAGTATCTGTGCCTTTTCAGACTGGGATAACCCAATGACATATGAAATAATCTTGTTTGTTGTTTCGTCATAGATAGTAGTGGAAGGTTCGTTTTCGTAGTCGAACAGCGCAGTAAGCGGAACACATAATCCAAGCGATATCCTCTCCAGTGTATCTAAAGATGGATTGCGTTGACCGCATTCCAGAAATCCAATATGCGAGGCGTGCATTCCGCAGCGAAAAGCAAGCTCTTCCTGAGACAAGCCGAGCTGAGTCTGAATTGCCTTAACACGCAGGCCTAGTAATTGTCTTGAATCCATATGATATAGTTCCTCCACGATACAGACATCTATGTAGTTAATGATACATGACGGTATCTTGGTTGACAAAACAGTTACATAGTTCTTATAACAACTACAATACCCTGATACCCGTCATCTGATTATCGATGGGAAACTGCTTACACTGCTGTATGATACCGCTGTGCTGAACGTGGATGATATCTACGGGACGAATCTGGAGTCGTTTCTGACCGATGTCAACGACCTTCTCAACCAATTGTTCACACATCCTGTACTGGACATTCGTTCCTTCCGTGCGACCAGACTTGATTACTGCTTCAACGTAAAGACATCCTATGTTTCCATGTATATTGATCTGCTCAACCGGGCATTCCGCATGACCAACAACGGAAGCCGTGTCAATCACGTGCAGGAAAATCAGCTGAGTGGGAGTGTGTACATCAAGACCAAACACGACTACGATCACAACGAACGCAGAAATTACGTTCTGAACTACTACGATAAATCCGACTGGTTGGAAAAGAAACGAAAAATTCACCGCAAAACGCATCCGCTGGATTTCAAGTTCGCCAAGGATGCCCTGCGGCTGGAAGTACAATGCGGATACCAGTTCATCAAGCAGCTTTGCGAAGAACACAATATTTCAAACCGCTTTGAACTGCTCCTGTCCTATGAAATTGCTCTTTGGGCGGAGGAGAACATATACAACCGGATATTTAAGAACAGCTCCACTTTGGATTTTTTCACATACGAAGCAGCCAAGAAGAAGATGCCCAGCGAAAGTGCCAAGAAAGTACTTCTGGCTTCTGCAATCGGCAAAAGGATCACGGGCTCTGAGTATGATTACGGGCGAAAGCTCATTCGCACCGCAGGTGTTTTTCCTTTTTGCTTTCTTTCTCGCAACAGCCCTCAGAGCACGCTTCCCAGTCCCATAAAGCTTTTGAAGGAAAAATGCTGCTATTCGCATTGTGTGTAATACACTTACATTATTGCGATTTATTTTGTCCCCAAACAGCACAAAAAACGCCAGCGTAATGCTGGCGTTTCAGACTGTCAAAGAAGCCACTTTGCCGTGTAGCAAAGTGGCTTCAATCATGTGAAAAATCGAAGAAACAAGCAAGAGCATCCACTTGTGGATGGCGAGCTTTTTCAGATTTAGCGCAGTGAATTTGAGCTTCACCCAT
>JAGBBE010000120.1 GCA_017938645.1 Clostridia bacterium | reverse complement strand
GTAGAGAACTTGTAGCCTTTGCAGTAGTCGAACTTATCCACAGCCTTGATCAGGCCCAGATTGCCTTCCTGAATCAGATCGAGGAACAGCATGCCGCGGCCTACATAACGCTTGGCAATGGAAACAACCAGACGCAAGTTGGCTTCAGTGAGCTTTTTCTTGGCAACCTCGTCGCCCTGCTCCATGCGCTGAGCAATATCGATTTCCTCCTCAGCGGTCAGCAGGGGAACTTTGCCGATTTCCTTGAGGTACATGCGCACCGGATCGTCGATGCTGATGCCTTCAGGAACGCTTAGGTCGATCTGCTCGGGCTCGATCAGCTCCTCAGGAGGAACAGGATCGAAATCCGCAACCACGTCTACGCCCAGCTGCTCGAGCGTTTCGTAGATTTTGTTCATCGTGTCGGCGTCAAGTTCCAGTTCCATCAGGTGGGTGGCAACTTCATCGCGGGTGACGGTGCCCTTGGACTTGGCGTCCTCGTATAATTCGTTGAGTTTCAGCTTGATCGCTTCCTGCGACTGGTTTTGACTCAACTTGATTCACTCCTTGCTAGTGCGTAAAAAGGTGGTTACTTCAAACGGTTCAGCTGCTCGTTGAGTTCAACAAGCCGCAGTGTTTCCTGCATCTGCTGTTCAAGGGAAAGCGTAGGCAGAAGCTTCTGTACTTCGTCCATTTCTTTTTCAAGACGCGCCCGGCGCAGCCTCAGCCGGCTTTCACGGGCCATTTTCATCAAAGCATCGTCATCGACGTTGGTGTCAATGCTCAGAATCTCGCCTACAAGCGTGCGTCCCTGATCGTCAATCTGCTTCTCCATCAGGGAGGCGGCGCTTTCGCCGGACAGCAGCGCTTCGCAGAAAGAACTCAAAACAGGGTCGTCAAATTCGTCCGGAGAAACAATGTCGCGGGGGAGCCGTCCTGTGGAAAGAACGGCCAGAAGCGTCTGGGCTGCCCAGTCTGTTCTGGCGGCGGTATCGGCCTGCTTGCGGAAGCTTTCGCGCTTGGGCACGGAAATTTTCTGTTCCGCAGGCTGCATGCCGACCTGCTGCATGAGAACCTCGCGGTCAATGCCTGTTTCCAGAGCAAGATGCTTGATATAATTGTCAAGCTCCACAGGTTCCTTCACGCGTCGGAGATGGACAGCACAAGCTTTGGCGTATTCGATGCGTCCTTCTTCGGTGCTCATATCATGCTGCTCTTTTTCGCGCCGCATGCGATAGGTAACACCGCTGATGGGCTTGAGTGCAAGAAATGCGTCCAGACCTTCCTGACGGATATACTCATCAGGATCAAGACCGCCCGGCAGATCCAGCACACGTACCGGCACATTGGCCCCTTCAAGCACTTCCAGTCCGCGCAGAATGGCCTTCTGGCCTGCCCGGTCGCCGTCATAGGCGAGATGAACCTCGGGCGCAAAGCGCTGGAGAAGACGTGCCTGTTCAGGCGTAAGTGCCGTACCAAGCGTAGCGGCCACGCCTTCCACGCCAAACTGGGAAAGCGCAACCACGTCCATGTATCCCTCCACCAAAATAACCCGCGTGAGCCCTCTTGCTTTGCGCAGCAGATTGGCTGCAAAAACGGAATACCGCTTGTTGAAGGCCGGGGTATCGGAGGTGTTGAGATACTTGGGCATTGCATCGCCCATTGCGCGCCCGCCGAAGCCAAGCACATTGCCATGAGCGTCAATGATCGGAAAAATGGCCCGATTGCGGAACATATCGAAGGTACGGTCGTCGCGTTTGAGCATCAGACCGGCCTGAATCAGTTCCTCTTCGGTAAAACCCTCCTTGATGAGCTGACGACCGACGCGCGCGGAGGGAGTGGCGGCGCCGATGCCGAAGCGGCGGATGACCGCGTCGCTTAAGCCTCTGTCCTGCAGATACTTGAGAATGTGAGCGCCCTCCGGCTGCCAGAGCTGCTGATGATAAAGCTTTGCGGCGGCCTTGTTCGCCAGATAGATGCGCTCCCTGAGAGAACGCCTTCTTTCGTATGCGGGATCGTTTTGCATTTCGGGCAGCGGCATGTGCAGCTGATCTGCCAGGAAGGCAACGGCCTCCTGGTAGGACATGCGTTCGATGTCCATAACGAACTGGATCACGCTTCCTCCAGCCTTGCAGCCAAAGCAGTGATAAACCTGCTTCTGACCGTCAACCGAAAAAGACGGTGCAGTTTCGTTGTGAAACGGGCACAGACCAACATATCTATGCCCGTTCTTCTTAAGCGTTACATACGAACCGATCACCTTGACGATGTCGGCGCGTGCCCTGAGTTCATCCAGCCATGCGGCTGGGTACCTTCCGGCCATGGATTCCTTCACCCACTCCTATTCATTCGCCGCAATCGTTTACTTTCCTGCCTCAGAAAAGACAATTTCCGACTTTTCCCGCCATGAGGATGATCACTTTTTGTCAAATGCATTGGGGACAAAAAGCGCGGTAAACTGATCAATGGCATATCGGTCGGTCATGCAGCCCACAAAATCGCACGCGGCACGCTCCGGACCTTCGGTATAGACAATTTCCAGATATTCGCCCGGCAGCTGTTCAGGATGGGCGATATAGTGGTTGAAAAGCGCGGTCACAATATAGTCGCAGCGCGCTTCCTCCTTCTTGCGCCAGTCGTCGTGATAGACGTAGGCAAACAGGAATTCGCGCAGTTCGTCGCTGGCCTGACGCACTTCTTCAGACATATCCACGACGGGCTTGTCCATGGAGGTGTTGATGATATCGAGAATCATGGTGTTGATTCTTTCGCCGTGGGACTGACCCAGCACACTCAGGCAGCGTCTGGGAAGCTCAAAGGGTTTGAGAATGCCGCCGCGGATGGCGTCATCGATGTCGTGGTTGATATAGGCGATGCGGTCTGCACGCCGCACACACCAGCCCTCAAGAGTCATCGGATCGTCCTGACCGGAGTGATTGCGAATACCATCCAGCGTTTCGACGCAAAGGTTCAGTCCCTTTCCGTTGTTTTCAAGACGTTCCGCCATGCGCAGGCTCTGCACGTTGTGCTTGAAACCGCCGGGCATGAGCTTGTTGAGCGTCGTTTCTCCGATGTGTCCAAAGGGCGTGTGCCCCAGATCGTGGCCAAGCGCGATGGCTTCTGTGAGATCCTCATTCAGCCGCAGCGAACGTGCCAGCGTACGTGCTACCTGAGCAACCTCCAGCGTGTGAGTCAGACGCGTGCGGTAATGGTCGCCCATGGGAGAGAGAAAGACCTGCGTTTTGTATTTCAGACGGCGGAAGCTCTTGCAGTGGATGATGCGGTCGCGGTCGCGCTGATAGCACGTTCGCAGATCGTCGTCCGAAATCGGGTGAGCCCGGCCCTTGCTTGCTGAGGAAAGCGCTGCATAGGGAGACAGTCGTGCACGCTCTTCCAGCTCCTGGCGCTGTCGGATGGTCATCGCGGATTCCTCCTTTGCATATGGGAGACTTTACCCTTTCATATATACTGTATCCAAATCGCGAACTCCTGCTTTTTTCTTGACCTTGAAGCCCGAAAACGCTATCATAGGAGAGAATGATACAGAACTTCTGATGGGAAGGTGCACTATGGCTTATCAGGCGCTTTATCGCAAGTGGCGTCCTCAGACCTTTGAACAGGTATTGGGACAGACGGCTACCGTAAAAACCCTCCGGCGACAGATCGAGGCAGGCAGGATTGCGCATGCCTATCTTTTCTGCGGCTGCCGCGGTACGGGCAAAACCACCATGGCAAAGCTGATGAGCCGAGCCATCAACTGTCAGCAGCCGGTGAATGGCGATCCCTGCGGTGAATGTGAAGCCTGCCGTGCAATCTCCAATGAGACCACCATGGACGTGCTCGAACTGGACGCCGCCAGCAACAACAGCGTTGACAATATCCGCGAACTGCTGGAACAGGTACGGTATCCTGCGCAGATCGGGCGCTACAAGGTCTATATCATCGACGAAGTTCACATGCTGTCCACCGCTGCCTTCAACGCACTTTTGAAGACGCTTGAAGAGCCGCCCGCGCATGTGGTGTTTATTCTGGCAACCACTGAGCCGCAGAAGCTTCCGGCGACCATTCTCTCCCGTGTGCAGCGCTACGACTTCGGACGCATCCCTTCGCAGCTGATGGTGGATCGCATGAAGGAGGCGCTTGCAGATCTGGGTATTTCGGCTGAGGATGAGGCGCTTCGCATGGTTGCGCGAGCTGCAGAAGGCGCGATGCGCGATGCCTTCAGTATTCTGGATATGTGTGTAGCCGGCGCTGAAAACGGCATCATCACCGCAGCCCAGACCCGCGATATGCTTGGCACCAGCGACCGAGAATTTCTGTTTGCCTTTTATGAGCTGCTTGCCGGGTATGACGCCTGCGGCGTGATGCGCAAGATTGATGAACTTATGCGTTCTGGCCGCGAACCGCAGGTTTTTCTGCGTGAACTGAGCGGACACAGCCGCGCTCTTCTTACTGTAAAGGCTGTGCAAAAAGATGCGGCATCTATCCTTGATGTAACGGAAGAGGACGAACATCGCTACCGCGCACAGGCGGCTGCCTTCTCAGAAGCGCGTCTGCTCAGAATGCTGGATCTGTTTATGCGGGCAGAAGGCGAACTGCGCTTTGCATCCACGCCCAGAATCGGGCTTGAATCAGCTGCACTTCATGCCTGCGAAAAGAACACTTCTGAGGATGCCTCTGCTCTGCTTGAACGCATCGGAGAGCTGGAAGCAAAGCTCGCTGGTATGGAAGCAGCCATTGCCAGCGGTGCGGTTGCGGTAAGCGCACAGCCCGCCGCCAAGCATAACGAGCCTGCCAAATCCGCGCCGGTTCCATCCCAGCCTGCAAAACCGGAACTTCCGCCTGCTCCGACGGATGAAAAAGCCATCTGGGACAAGACGCTGGACGAGCTCAAAAAGAACGATCCGCCGCTGTTTGCATTGCTTAAGAAAGAACGTTTCGTTGGTGCCAAAGGGAATGTCTATCAGGTCATGATTCCCTTTGCCAAGAAGGATTTTAGTTACGTGCGTCTGAATCAGCAGGCCAGAAGAGAAGCAATTTCAAAGATCCTTTGCGCTGTATCCGGAAAGCAGCTCGTGTTTGAAGCCGTCCTTGAATCGGATGTGGTTGACAAACGTCTTGATTCCGTTCGCAACGAGGCGCAGCAGAGCCTGATTGAAACCTTTGGGCGCGAAACTGTTCAGATTGACGAGAGGAAAGAACTGTGAAGAAATCATTTGATAACGCTCGCCGCCGAGAAAACAGCGGTATTCACTACAAGCATGATCTGGGCCAGCACTTTCTGTATGATGAGGCGCTGCTCAAATCGCTGGTTGCTGCTACTGGGGTCGGCAAGGACGACTGTGTGCTGGAAATCGGCCCCGGCGCAGGTACGCTGACCAAGTGCCTGTGCGAGGCTGCCGGACGGGTGATCTCCGTTGAGGTGGATCATGATGTGATTCCCTTTCTTAAGCTGGCTACGCAGGACTATGACAACTTTACCATCGTCGAAGGCGACATCCGAAAGCTGGATCTGAAATCCCTCTGTGAGCCGCTGGGTGAAGGCTTTTATGTGATTGCCAATATTCCCTACAATATCACCACTCCTATTTTTGAGCTGCTTTGGGACAGCGGACTTCCCATCAAACAGATTTCTGTCATGATCCAGAAGGAAGTCGCCGACAAGCTGATGGCGGCTCCTTCCACGGAAATGTACGGTATTCTCAGCGTCCGCTGTCAGTATCTGAGTCATCCGAGCCTTGTGGAGGTTGTTCCTGCCGAATGTTTTACGCCTCCGCCCAAGGTGGACAGCGCTTTTGTGCGTCTGGATATGCGCACTGAACCACCCGCTCCTGTGGAGGACGAAAAGCTCATGATGCGTATGGTCAAGGCCGGTTTCGGCATGCGCCGCAAGACGCTGACAAATGCGCTCAAAGGCGTTGTCGACGCTGAGGTTCTTCGCAGCGCACTGGATCAATGCGGCATTTCGCAGACCATCCGTGCTGAGGCGCTATCCGTTTTGGAATGGATCTCCCTTTCCAACGCCTGTGCGAAACCGCAGGGCTGATGCATGAATTCTACACAAAACATAGAGCAGCAGGCATAGGGCAGCAGGCAGCGGATAGTATGACTGCCCTGTAAGCAGTGCCAGAATGCTCAGACCAATTCCAAACCAGAAGTATCGCCGTGCACGGCCTGGCTCCAGCATGATTTGAAGCCATTCCGTTCTGCTGCGGCGAACTTTTTTGCTTTTCCGAAGCTGGATGAGCTGCTCGTCTGTTGCTGGAGAAGAGAACCCTGCCAGATGAATCATTTCATCACGGGACACAATATGGATAGATACTTCCGACTGACGGGCATAATCAGCGGCTTCCTTTGAGGCAGGAGCTGTGAGACACAGAAGGCAGCGTTCTATCTTCATCTGACATGCCTCGCGCACGATTTCCACCACCTGCTGTACGGTCACAGGCTGGCTTTCATGCTGCGCTATGACGCGAACAAGCGTCTGTTTTTCATTCAGCGTACCGACCACACCCCAGTCGATCGCTTGGCTGATGACAATCGGAAAACGCGGAGCAATCCATAACGCAGTCTGAAAACCCGCCTGCCGCGGCGAAAGCAAAAGAAGCTTTTTTAGCGCAAGTTCTCCTCCGATGATTCGCCGCATCTGCAGTTCCTTTTTTCGGGTGCTCATCAGGCCAAACTGGCGTACGCACAGCCAGAACAGTCCGCCGAGGGCAATGCCTGCCGTAAGTGATGTCAGACGCAGCCCCCACAGCCAGATGAACCATGCAATGCCTGCTGCACACGAAAACGCAAGCCTCAGCACATGATCTGCAATGTTTGCAGCAACGGATTTTGGTCTGTATTTTTGCATTCGGCCTCCTTATATGGAATGTATACCTTCATTTTGGTCTTCTTTTCAGAAACTATTCCACTTTTTCCGTTTTTGATTTATAATGGGATATAAGGGGGAATGTTTCCTCTGTGAAGGGAGGCGCAACAGTGCCTAAGGAGCGCATCGGCATCATGGGTGGAAGCTTTAATCCCATCCATGACAGGCACCTTGAAATAGCTGCCTGCGCAAGACGCGAATACAAGCTCAGCCGCATCATTTTTCTTCCATCCGGCAATCCGCCGCATAAGCAGGAAGGTCTGGAGGATGCGGAAGAACGTTTTGAAATGACTCGTCTGGCTGTATTTGGCCAGCCAGATTCCATCGCTTCGCGGATGGAGATTGACCGCGAGGGGATCATTTATACCGTGGATACGCTGTCAAGGCTCCAAAAGCAGATGCCGGACGCTGCGTTTGATTACATTATTGGAGAGGATCGTCTGAAGGATCTTCCCAACTGGCGCAAGGCTGAAAAGGTTTTTTCCATGTGCCGGTTTCTGATTTGCTGCAGAAGCACAGAGGATCTTTCGCAGCATCCGACAATCCGTCAGTTGCAAAAGAAAGGCGCCTCTTTTGCCTTCCTGCCGCTTGCCCCCAGTGAGGTCTCGTCCACGCAGATCCGCGAGCAGCTCAGACGCGGCGAAACGCCTGAAGCGCTTCCTCCGCAGGTGCTGGAATACATCCGCATTATGGGACTGTATGGAACAAAAGGGCAGGCCGGAGCAAAAGCAATGTATGCCAAACTTCGCCGAACACTATCCGACAAGAGATTGACTCATTCATTGCTGGTGGCCTCCACTGCACGTGCGCTGGCTGAAAAGCATGGGGTGGATCCTCAGCAGGCGGCGCTTGCGGGTCTTCTGCATGACTGTGCCAAATGCCTGCCGCTTGCTTCAATGCAGAAAATCGCCAAGGATAACCGGCTTCTCCTTGACAAGGAGATCCTGCAGAGCGAAAATCTCTTGCATGGACCCATCGGCGCGGTGGTTGCTGAAAAGGAATACGGCATCAGCGACCCCAACATTCTGTCCTCCATCCGGTGTCATACCACCGGCAAGGTCGGAATGCTGCCGCTGGATATGATTGTCTATCTGTCAGACAAGATCGAGCCTTCACGCCGCAGTTACCCTGCGCTTGAAGAGGTTCGCGTACTTGCGCAAAAGGATCTTGCAGCTGCGATGAGACATTCGCTGGAATCAACGCTTGCTTATGTGCGCAGCCAGAATACCGAGCCCCATCCGCTGACGCAGCAGGTGGCCGACTGGCTCAAGCGCATTGCCAAAAATGAACTGTAAGAAAAGGAGCAGAAAACATGAACAAAATGGTTGAAAAGATCGCAAGAACCCTCTACGAAAAGAAGGCTCAGGATATCGTTGCTCTGGATGTGGCGCCTCTTACCGTGATCACCGATACCATGGTGATCGCCAGCGGCCGCAGCACCATTCAGGTGCGCACGCTTGCTGAGGAAGTAGAGGAAAAGCTTACTGAGATGGGTGAGGAACCTCTGCGCAAGGAAGGCCACCAGGATGGCCGCTGGATCGTGCTGGACTACGGCTCTGTGCTGGTGCACATCTTCCATACCCAGGAACGCGAGTTCTATCGCCTCGACAAGCTGTGGGAATCTGGTCAGAACCGCATTGCGCTTCCCTTTATCGAGGAAGACGAATAAGGAATTCGGCCATCATTCAGTCCATGTTCATCTGATCGTCACCTCTGCCGGATAAACTGAATTATCCATACAGGGAACGGAGGTGGCGGCGCATGTCACGGTCTCATGCAGGACGGATTACAGGGCTGCTCTGCGTTCTGCTGCTTGCAGCCTGTCTGGTTGCACTGTTGGTCAGTTTGCGGTCTGCCGGGAGCCCGGAGCCCAAAAACGCGGCGGAGGACAATACCTTTGGAATGCTTCTGATTGACATCCCGGACGATGAGTCTGCAGCTTTTTACCATGTTGCCCGTCTGGGCGTTTATGTGCTCGCTGTGGACGAAGATAGTCAGGCATACAGGCTGGGCGTACGTTCGGGCGATCGGCTATCCGGTATCAATGGTTCTGCCGTGACGTCAACCAGCGAAGCTGCCCGGATTCAGTCCTCCTTAGCGGCGGATGAAAAGCTGGAGATGACTTTTCACCGGGGACTTGATGAAGAACCGCTGGTTGTGACTTTCGTGCATAATCCTGTGTCAGAATGATGGGTGAGGTAACATGAAACTGCTGATTGTAGATGATGAAGAAAAAATTCGCCGTTTGATAGCCAAATATGCCGTTTTCGAAGGGTATGAGGTGGCAGAGGCGGAAAACGGGATGCAGGCGGTTGAAATGTCCCGTTCGGGTGGTTATGATCTGATCATTCTGGACGTTATGATGCCCGAACTGGACGGCTTTTCAGCAGCACGGGAAATCCGGAAGCAGAGTGAAGTGCCGATTATTTTCCTGTCGGCCCGCGGTGAGGAATACGACCGGATTCATGGGTTTGAGCTCGGTGTGGATGATTATGTGGTCAAGCCGTTCTCTCCTCGTGAATTGATGATGCGGGTCGGCGCTGTGCTCAAGCGAACCCGCGCAGGTGTTCAGACGGATGCGCATGAATGCGTCAGGCTTGAAAACATGGTGGTGGACTTTACGGCCCGCCAGGTGACCATTGATGGTTCTGCGCTCGATCTGTCGCCCAAGGAATATGATCTTCTGTTTTTTATGGTGCGCAATCGCGGCATTGCTCTTACGCGTGACAGGCTGATCAGTGAAGTATGGGGCTTTGATTTCTTCGGAGACGACCGTACGCTGGATACGCACATCAAGCTGCTGCGTAAGCAGCTGGGCGATTATGCACGCTACATTACCACGCTCAGAGGAGTAGGATACCGTTTTGAAAAAAGTCTCGACTGAAGGTACAGCCTGTCATAATACGCCCTCCTTTTGGGGGCGTTTTTTGCAATGGGTACGCAGACAAAGCGTTCAACATCGGATTTTTGTGTATTTTCTGACGTTTACGGCATTGCTTTTATTGCTTCTATGGCTGTTTCAGGTGGTTTTTCTGGATGAGTTCTATCGTATGCAGAAGCGTTACGTACTTCGTTCTTCTGCGGAAAGCATTACGCAGAATATTGATAACGAAAACCTCCAGACGCTTGTATACCGCATTGCAGAAGAAAACAGCGTTTGCATTCTGGTAACGGACCAGAAGCTTCGCGTGCTTACTGCGGCAGAAGTATGGAATGGCTGCGTTATCCATCATATGGGGCCGAATGAATTGCACAGGCTGGCTTCCTCGGCGGAACGGGAAAAGGATCACAGTGTGTTCAGAGAGTTCCCGCTCATGGCATTCAGGAATTTTCAGTATGACGAGAGGCAGTTCCGCGGCAGAGTTCCTCCAAGCGATGCTGGGAATGCAAGCAGTCTTATTTACGTTGCGCGTACTGAAACCAGCAAAAACGAACAGGTTTATGTGTTCCTTAATACGCTTGTTACACCTGTTGGCGCTACGGTTCAGACCATCCGCAACGAACTGTATTTTATTTCGGCCATTCTCGTTCTATTGTCATTTGGTCTGTCGATGATTCTGTCCAAACGCATTACCCGTCCATTGATTGAAACCACGCAGGCTGCTGCAGCCCTCAGCCATGGCGAGTATGAACCGGTAAGAAATGTAGGATACCGTGAAATTGATCAGCTCAACCGTCAGCTTTCCCAGGCTGCAAAGGATCTCCACCGGGTGGAAGAAATGCAGCATGAGCTGATCGCCAACATCAGCCATGATCTGCGCACTCCGCTTACGCTGATCGAGGGATATGCCGAAGCCGTCCGGGATCTTCCGGACGAATCCACGCCTGAAAACATGCAGGTGATCATCGACGAAGCAAAACGACTGACGACGCTGGTCAATTCGATTCTGGAACTCAACAACGCACGCAATGCGGCTGGCGAACTGCAGATGAAGGTATTTGACCTGACGGCCTCGATTCAGGGAATTATGACCCGCTATCAGAAACTCACCGAGCAGGATGGGTACAGAATTGTATTTGAACCTGCGGAGAACGTTATGGTTAATGCGGACGAAATGAAGGTTCAGCAGGTTGTGTATAACCTGATCAACAATGCGCTGACCTATACCGGCGCCGACAAAACGGTCGTCGTCCGACAGATCATGGTGGATCAGCGGGTGCGCATCGAGATCTGCGACAGCGGAGAGGGGATTGCGCCGGACGAAATCGACCATATCTGGGACCGTTATTACCGTGGGCACAAGCCGCATAAACGTGCAGCCATCGGCAGCGGACTGGGATTGAGCATCGTCAAGGGGATTCTTGACAGTCATCACCTTCCTTATGGAGTGGAAAGCACCGAAGGCGAAGGAAGTACCTTCTGGTTTGAACTTCCACGTGAATTGTAACGAAAAATGCCGGCGATCAAAAGCGACCGCCGGCATTTTGTCTGGAATACGGTTTGCTTACCACTGCCAGATTGTAGCCATAACTACGCTGAGCACCATCAAAACAGCCAGCGCAAGGCTGATGATCCGAACAGTCAGAGTGGTCTTGGAAGACTGCGTTTTGTTTTTCATAAAGGTCACTCCCATCAGTGAAGTACGAAGGTCAGTATATCACAATTCAAAACAGCAGGCAAGGAAAAGTCTTTCCACGGAAAAAGGCGAAAGTTTACATGCATTCCGCATTTTGTCCGGATGCGGCGCTTGCAACTTGCGCCTTCGGGTTGTATAATGGAACGTATGTTGCGGAGGTGTGTGCTGTGGAAGAAATTCGACTGGGTGATCGCGTCAAAATGCGCAAAACGCATCCCTGCGGCAGTGATGAATGGAGCGTCATCCGCATTGGTGCGGATATCAAGATCAAATGTCTGGGATGCAGCCGGATTGTGATGATGGAGCGGGCGGATTTCGTCAAACGCCGTAAGAAAGTGCTTGAACAGGGGCCGGTTCCTGAAGCTGAGACGCTGCGCGCCATGGCCGGACAGGACGAAGGAGGAAATGATTATGCAGATTGAAAACGAACCGATGACCGAAGAGCAGGAACAGGAAGTTCAGCAGCCGGAACCTGAAAAGAAGAAGGTTGATGTGAAGAAGGAAATCATCAGCTGGATTCTTACTCTGAGCGTGGCTGTGATTGCTGCTTTGGCAATCAGAACCTTTATCTTTGAACCGATCCGCGTGGATGGTTCCAGCATGGCCGATACTCTGCAAGACGGCGAGGTAATGCTGGTTACCAAGCCGGAGTATCTTTTTGGCGACCCGCAGTTCGGCGATGTGGTGATCTGCAAGTATCCCGGCCGCACAGAAAAGTTCGTCAAGCGTGTGATGGGTCTTCCGGGCGATGAAATTGCAATTATTGCAAACATTGTTTTCCGCAATGGCGAACCGCTCAACGAGCCTTATCTGACGCCGGACCGCAACAACAACGGCTTCAGCATGGCACCTTTCAAACTGGGCGAAGGCGAGTATTTCGTCATGGGCGACAATCGTGACAACAGCCACGACAGCCGCAATTACTACAACTACCTTACGCCTGCTGCACTGACCCGCGACATGATTATCGGCAAGGTTCGCTGCGTATTCTTCCCGTTCACCTCGATCCGCGGGATTGACTAAGAAATCAAAATCGGGAGCCATCATTTGCAGGATGGCTCCCGATTTTATGTCTTGCTTCATTTGAACCATTTCTCAGGCAGATACTTGCGCTGGGCTTCCAGCATGTCGTCAAACAGTTTTTGACCGTCTTCAAGGCTTACTGCGCCCATCTGCGGATCGTTCATAAAGGTTGCAAGGCCGAGTTTGCGGTCACAATCAAGCGCTGCGCGCAGGGTGTTTTCCTGATTGTAGATATGACGAGAAATCAGCGGAAGAATGCCCGCAGGAACCTCTCCGGCATATATGGGTTCAATTCGGTCACGGCCGAAAAGCGCGTTCGTTTCCACGATGGCACCCAGCGGAAGGTTGGGAATTTGCCCGCGATTGGGCACGTTGACATTGCTCACCAGATCGCCCAGTCCCAGAATGGCCTTCAGAAGCAGGTGGCCTTCCTCGCCGGATGCTTTGAGCACCAGCTCTTCTTCGCCGCTGATCAGGTCATCAGAACGCTTCAGACGCTTGCGCAGATCTTCTTCGCGCCAGTCGACCGTGGTCAGACCGTATTTCCATTGGGTCACGGTTTCGGGACTGCGCGTATACCAGGGCGGCAGGAATTCGGCAAGGTGTCGGTCGCCGGCAGCCGCGATGACGCCATAGCGGCGGAAAAGATCAAACTTGATGCGTTGTGCAGAGGCAAAGGAGGAGTTCATCCAGTTCTTGTCTCCGCCTTCATCGTAACCGTCGGCGTATTCCTCGGCAAAACGGGCATACATGGGCATCAGATCCATGCCTTTGTAGCTGGCACGGGTAATCCATGTAAAGTGATTGATGCCGGTCACGGTTGTATACAGCTCATGGCGCTCCACGCCGGAGATGCCTTCCTGCTTTTCAAGCATATCGCACATCAGCTTCTGCGTGCCGAACACTTCATGGCAGCAGCCGAAGGCCTTGATCTGCGGGAAAACTTCATAGAGCGTACGGATGCACAGGCTCATGGGGTTGGTGTAATTGATTACCCATGCATCCGGCGCATAGGCCTTGATGGCTTCTGCAATTTCAACGAACATAGGAATCGTGCGCATGGCGCGCATGAAACCGCCGGGGCCTACGGTATCGCCAACGGGCTGCCATATGCCAAGCCGCTCGGGCGTGTGAACATCGGAACGCATCTCGGCAAAGGTTCCGGGCAGGATGGAAATCACCACGAAGTCCGCGCCGATGAGCGCATCCTTGAGGCTGGCAGAAACCTGATAGTGCCATTTACTTACGGCATCGGGATGTGCACTGATTTTATTGCCGATGATCTCGTTGCGCTTCGCGGCGGCATGGTCAATATCGTACAGATGCACAGAACCGCAAAGCTGCTCGTCCATGGCCAGATCCATCATGAATCCCCATGCCCAGCCGCGCGAACCACCACCGATGTAAGCGATTTTCAGATCCATGGCTTTGTTATCAATGCGATTGATCATATGCATTACTCCTTTTGTGAGGATGAAGTTGCTGATTGCATGATAACACCTGAAATGGAATTATGCAATTCTGTTTATTCGATTTTTCTGGAAAGGAGAATGATACCTTCTTCATCGGTAACAATGCGAACACCGCATGCTGTACGGAGAATTTCATGGCCGTTGATCAGTATGCGGGCAAAAGAGCCATCGCTCTCGATAAGGTAAAGGCGATCGTTCCATTGCAGCGTATAGGTATACCGTTTTCCGCTTCCGAGGCTGAACCAGATTTCATCCCTGTTTCTGTGGATGCCCCAGATGTGCGCGATGTACTCCAGCACAGAAAGAATGGTCGGGCCGTATGAATCCTGAAAGGGTTCGTCTGAACCGGGAGCGATCAGCTCATGGGTATGCATGCCCACACGGCTCGGATCACCTGTGAAGGGATCAAATTGCTGGGTAAAAACATATCCGCCGCGGATGACGGCGTCAAACAGCCTGTGTCCAATTTCTGTGACAAGCGGTTCGTAGCCATAGCGCTCCAATGCCAGTATGGCACGCTGGAAGGTAAGACCTTCGCACTGGCCTGACCAGTTATTTTCGGGTGCGTTTCGGAAGGCTGGATCATTAACGGCTACGGACGGAAGAGGCAGTTTGGTCCAGAATTCAGCAGGGTTGAGAAGATGTTCATGAACAAAACGGTCGGCCATTTCCTGAGAAAAAGAGCCCCAGTACATGCAACGGAGATTGTTGTGGACGAGGATTGGAATGACGGTACCGTTTTTGTCGCGATCAAAACACGCGCCGTTGGCTTCATCCCACAGATGCTGTCTGAGTGAACGGGCAACTTCGTCAGCCTTGTATCGCCATTCGTTTTCGCGGCCATCGTTTCGAATACGGCTGATTTCCGTCAGCGTATCCCGCGCTGAATAGGAGAAGGACATAATGTCCATCGAGGCCATGGGCACAACGAGGCTTCCTTCAGGCGGCTCATCCGTGGTGCAGTACACGGGAGAATCGCCATAGCGGACGGCATTGTCCTCGCCTGTATCGTATACGCAGAAAGACTCCAGACATCCGTCGTGATTCGAATCCCGCGTATTCCACAGATAACGGTCAAACGCCTCGAGTGAGTTGGCCAGCTGATTCAGATATTCGATCGGTCTTCCCAGCCAGTAATACATGTTCAGCGCAGGCCAGGGAAAGCAGAATCCCTGAAACTTGTTGAACTGCGGTTCGATTGTACCATTGTGATGACAGGCGATGGAACCTGCAATACGTCCATCGCTTCGCTGCGTTTCCATGAAAAGAAGCTGGTTGTTAAGCGCGGCTGTCAGATTGTGTCCGGCATACATTTCTCCACCCATTGGCTGCGTTTCCAGCCAGATTTTCTCATATCCGCCGCCTTCTACGAGTACCTGCCTTTTGCCAAACATCTGCAGATTATTCAGGCATTTGCGGCATGCGGTATCGTAAAGCTTCTGAATGGCTGGATCGTCAATCTGAAATGTTGTACTGGTTGCAGGGAGCACGACTGTTCCTCCTGTCTGGATATCTTAAACTCATTGTATGATATTTTTCATATACATGCAAATGGAAATGAGATATAATAGAAAAAGCAAAACGCTTTGGAGGAACCATATGAAGCGCAGTGAAATCAATATCAGAGATCCGTTTGTACTGGTGCATGATGAGAAATATTACATGTATGGAACAAGAGGCGGAACCTGCTGGGGAAAAGCCGATGGATTCGATGTCTATGTAAGCACTGATCTGGAAGAATGGGACGGCCCGCACGAGTGTTTCCACAACGATGGCAGCTTCTGGGCGGATCAGAACTATTGGGCTCCTGAGGTACATCTCTGGCGCGGAGCCTTCTACATGTTTGCCAGCTTCAAAAACGATGCACTTTGCCGCGGAACAGCAATTCTGCGTGCTGAGTCGCCCATGGGACCTTTTGTTCCTCACTCCGACGGAAGGGTAACACCCTCTGATTGGGAGTGCCTCGACGGTACGTTCTATGTAAGCCGCGAAGGAAAACCCTACATGGTTTTCTGCCACGAATGGGTACAGGTCGGCGATGGTGAAGTGCTTGCGATGGAACTGACGGACGATCTGCGCGCACCTGCAGGCGAGCCCAGACTGCTCTTCCATGCTTCCGATGCTAAATGGAGCCGTTTTGTGCATCATTCCAGCGGCATTGATGGCAAGGTGACAGACGGTCCTTTCCTGTGGCGCACGGCTGACGGCACGCTGCTTTGCCTGTGGGCAAGTTTTTCGGAGAAGGGCTATACCGAGGCAATTGCTGTATCGGACAATGGAGAAATTGACGGCAATTTTGAGCAGGCAACGCCGCTCTTTGATGATGACGGAGGGCATGGCATGGTGTTCCGCGCACTCGATGGCCAATTGTATATGACGCTGCATGCACCCAACCGTTATCGTGAGGAAAGACCGCAGTTTCATCGGATTCAGGAAGAAAACGGAACGCTGATCCGTCAGCAGTAAAGGAGAAAGCTATGACACAGAATCGTACCTCGTCCGATGCTATCACCAGAGCCTATCTGGACAGCCTGCTTGTGGAAATGCGCCATCTGGACGCTGTCAAGCCTTCGACTACGTTCGAGCTCTACGGCAAAACATTCTCCACGCCTGTTATGACCGGAGCTTTGTCTCATCTGCATAATACCTGCCCCAACGGCATGGCAGAGATGGCGCGCGGAGCCTCTGCTGCCGGCGCGGTCGTATGGAGCGGCATGGGAGCCAAAGAGGAACTTGAGTCCATGACTGCAACCGGCGCACAGGTGATCAAGATCATCAAGCCCTATGCAGATCGTGACAGCATTCGTGACAAAATCCGCCATGCGGAGGGGTGCGGCGCACTCGCAGTGGGCATTGACATCGACCACGCGTTTGACCGACGTCATGGTTATGATGTCATTGAAGACATGCCGATGTTTCCGATGACCCAGAAGGAAGTTGCTGAACTGGTTAAGTATACAGAGCTGCCGTTTGTCATCAAAGGCGTGCTGAGCCGTCAGGATGCGCGCAAGTGTCTGGACGCAGGCGTGCAGGGCATGGTGGTTTCTCATCACAATGGGCGCGTGGACTGCGCAGTCCCGCCGCTGATGATTCTCCCGGAAATTCTGGAGGAAACACAGGGGAAGGTTCCGCTGTTTGTGGACTGCAGCCTTCAGACTGGACTGGACGTCTTCAAAGCGCTTGCGCTGGGTGCGACAGCCTGTTCCATTGGCCGTCCCCTGATGGGCAGGCTGAAAGAAAATGGATCAGAAGGTGTCCGAGAAGCAATTGAAGAAATCACACGTGATTTGGCTTACACCATGGCGATGACCTGCTGCAGTGATCTGCAGAATATTGATCCATCGATTGTCCGCACCAGCAGGATTTCGTGGTGAAAAAGGAGGAAGATGCTATGCGCCTTGGCGGTTCCGTAATGAAACTTTATCACAATCCCCAAGAATGGCTCGCGCATGTCCGTGAACTGGGATACAGCGCAGTCATCTTTCCTGTAGATAGCAGCGTGTCTGTTGATGTTCGCCGCGACTATTTGAAATGCGCGCAGGATCATGATCTCCTGATTGGCGAAGTGGGCGTATGGCGCAACTGTATGTCGCTTGATAAGCAGGAGCGTGAAAAGAATATCGAATACGCCATTCGTCAGCTGGAACTGGCGGAGGAAGTCGGCGCGCGATGCTGCGTCAACATTGCTGGTGCTTGGTCGGACGTTTGGGACGGATATCATCCCGATCACGGAACGAGCGCGTTTTATGATGCGGTTGTTGAGACGACGCAGCGTATCATTGACGCTGTCAGACCGATAAAAACCTGCTTTTCGCTGGAGCCGATGCCGTGGATGTGCCCTGAATCTCCGCAGGAGTATCTGAAGATGATGAAGGACGTCGACCGCGAGGCATTCAAGGTTCATCTGGATTATGCCAACATGATCAACAGCCTTGACCGTTACCGTTCGTCGTCAGCATTTATTCAGGAGTGCTTTAACCTGCTTGGTTCTCAGATTCGCAGCATCCATGCCAAGGACGTACAGATTGATGATCACAAATTGCCGCTGTGCATTGAGGAGGTTCCTCCGGGAGCAGGAAGCATTGATCTGAGTCTTGTGCTGAAACTTGCTCATGAACTTGGGGAGGATACTCCGGTTTTTGTGGAGCACCTTGCAGATCATGATGCATATATGACAGCAGCGGCTCATATGCGTCATGTGGCGGAAATAGCCGGAATTCCGGTAAAGTGAAAACGAAAAAGGAGCTTATCCTTGCGGATAAGCTCCTTGATCTTTATACCAGATTACTTGGAAGCCTCTTCGATGGCGACAGCCACGGCGACGGTCATGCCGACCATGGGGTTGTTGCCAGCGCCGATCAGACCCATCATCTCAACGTGGGCGGGCACGGAGGAGGAACCAGCGAACTGGGCGTCAGAGTGCATACGACCCAGGGTGTCGGTCATGCCGTAAGAGGCGGGGCCGGCAGCCATGTTGTCGGGATGCAGGGTGCGGCCAGTGCCGCCGCCGGAAGCAACAGAGAAGTACTTCTTACCGGCTTCGGTCATTTCCTTCTTGTAGGTGCCAGCGGTGGGATGCTGGAAGCGGGTGGGGTTGGTGGAGTTGCCGGTGATGGAAACATCCACGCCCTCGTGCCACATGATGGCAACGCCTTCACGGACGTCGTCAGCGCCGTAGCACTTAACCTTGGCGCGCTCGCCGTTGGAGTAAGCGGTCTCGCTTACGATGGTCAGCGCATGGTCTTCCTTCACGTCGGCAGACAGGTAGTCATACTTGGTCTGCACATAGGTGAAG
>JAGBBE010000119.1 GCA_017938645.1 Clostridia bacterium | reverse complement strand
TCAAAAACGGCCTTACTCCTGTTGAATTCAGAAGCAAGGCCGCATAAACTGATCTTATTCTACTTCAGGGTTTTTCTTTTCTTTGTTTGTTCTTTGGGGTACAGTCCAAATTGCCGCGGTTGTTTTTTTGATGGATAAGATTTACGATTCTCAGACTTCCGCGTCAGGATCAACGCCAAGACGCTTGAGGGTTTCCACAACATAGCTCTCGCGGTATTCCTGATCCTTGGGACGGTTGAGGTAGCTGTAGAAGAACTCTTCGCAGGCCTGCTCGTAGGGGATGTGAGCCAGCTCGGCGATTACGCGGGTGGAGCGGTCGATGAGCTTCTTGTTGGTGGGCAGCACCTGGATCATCCAGTTGGACCACACGCGGCCCATCTTGGCCATGGTGGCAGTGGAGAGCAGGTTGAAGGCCAGCTTGACCATCAGATGGGGCAGAATCTCCATGATGGTGTGGGACAGCTCAACGGGCACGCGCAGTTCGTTTTCGCAGATCTTTTCTTCGGGGATGTCGCCCATGCGCAGAACCAGACCGCCGTCGTACTTGGGCAGGTTCTCCTTGTACCATTCCACGCAGCCGTTGTGAGCGCTGCGGCCGTCGATATCAACCAGAACCAGACGGGCGGGATGCTGGCTGTAGCGGGTGGCGTCGTCGCTGTTGCCCAGATCGTAGAAGCTCAGCTGATCGGAGCCGACTTCCGGAGGATTGTCGATGATGGACTGAGCGGCGTTCATTTCCTTGTACAGTTCAACAGACCAGTCCAGACCCTTGAGGGGACGGCGGATGATGTGCTGCCACGCGATGGAAGCGGGATACAGCGGATCCTTGGCATAAGCCCAGCTCAGCGGGCTGGTGTGGTCGTCGGTGCGGCGGAAAGGCGGCAGGGTGAAGGTGGGCTGACGCTCGGTGGTGTCAGTGAGGATATCCTGCAGATAGTCATGGGTGATGTAGGTGATCAGACCCTTGTTGGTGTAGGTGTCGGCTTCGTACTCAACAGCCTTGGCCATACCGGCAAGCGCTTCGCCGCTGGCGAGCTGCTTGACGCAGTTTTCAAACTGAGCGGCGTACTCGGCGGGCTCCAGAGCGCCAGCGCCAACAGCAGCCAGTTCTTCTTCGGTCAGGTTGTCCTTCAGCCACTCCCAGGCAGCCAGCTCGAGGGCCACGCCCGCGACCAGCAGCTCAACCGTGGTCACCTGCATACGGGTGGAACCGGCCACGGCCATGTTGCCAACAAACAGGGGCAGGAAGGTGATGCCGGGGGTGGAGAAGACCTTGCGGGCGCGCTCGAGGTGCTCGCAGAGGACCTCCTTGGGATTGCAGTAGAGATAATAGGTAGCGATGCCCATCTCAGCACCCTTGACGGCAGAGCCGATGGTGGAGGAGGACAGGCTGCACTCGGCCAGAACGACCAGCACGTCGCCGGGGGTAGCGCCGGAATCAACGGTCTGCTGAGCGCCGAAGGTCTGGTAGTCTTCGAAGTTTTCAACGGAACGGACGCAGGCGCGGTCGCCGCCGGTCATGAAGCTGTTGGAGCACTCGGCGATCTCAACCCACTCCTTGGCGCGGAGAGGCAGCTTGGTGACCATATCGGTCCAGAACAGACGCCAGGTAGAGTCCAGCTGCAGAGCCATACGGCCGGAAGCGCCTACAGAGGAGAAATGGAAACGACGGCGTTCGTCGATGCAGCGGCGAAGATCCTTGACCAGGTTCTTGAACGCTTCGCTCTCGAAGCACTTGGCGGACACTTCGGGAATGTACTTGTCAGCGGCCAGAATGGTCTTGACGCCCTCGGCGGTATCGCGCTTGATCTTGGTGGACAGGCCACGGGTCAGAGGATTGGACTGTTCCGTGGGAATCGCGCCCAGATGGAATTGCTTCTCATTTTCAATAAAGTCTTTGGCTGCCTGCTTGTGATCCTGCATGGTGGCTACCTTCCTTCTTGTATTTTGCGTTTTTTATGGAAGTATGAAAGTTTCCATGTATCTATATTGTATTTGACAATCGCATATTTTGCAAGTACAATTCTCATATGGATATGCAATATTTACTGGATTCCCTGCTTCAAAAGGGTCTCCAACAGGGTGCCTATCCCGGCGCTGTCGCGGCGTGCGGGGACCGAGAGCACGTATACGCACTTTCCTGCATCGGAAAAATCGCGGAAAACGGGCCCGAAGTTACAAAAGAAACGCGATATGACATGGCTTCCCTTTCCAAAATTCTCGGTACTACCATGGTTGCCTTCAAGGCTCTGGAAGCAGGCGATCTGTCGCTGTACGACCCGATCACCCGTTTCTTTGAGGACGTTCCTGAGGATAAGAAGAGCATCAACATCTTCCACCTCATGACACACACCTCTGGCCTTAAGGCAGAAATCCGTCTGGATCGTCTGCTGGACTCTCCCGACCAGGCGCTGCGGGCGCTGCTGGACAGCGAACTTGATCACAAGCCCGGCGAGACCCCGGTTTACAGCTGCATGGGCTACATCACGCTGGGATTTGCGCTGGAATCCCTTTACGGCAAGCCTCTCAAGGAGCTTGCCCGCGAAATGGTCTTTGAGCCTCTGGGCATGCATCACACCTGCTACTGCCCCACCGGCGACAACATCGCCGCCACAGAAGTCGATCCTGTAACCGGCAAGGCCTGGGTGGGCGTAGTGCATGATGAAAACGCCCGCTTCCTCGGCGGAAACTCCGGCAATGCCGGCGTTTTCTCCGATATTAGCGACATGATCATCTTTGCGCAGATGCTCTCCCGCATGGGCGACGGCTTCCTCTCGCCTGCCCTGATGAAAACCGCCATCCGCTGCCACGCCGCCTCCGCCGACGGAGAGGTGCGCCGCGGCCTCGGCTTCCATCTCAGCGGCACGCCGATGTGCTACATGGGCGAGCTCATGCCCCCCACATCCTTTGGACACACCGGATTCACCGGCACCTGTCTGGCGATTGATCCGGACACCGGCTTCTGGGCGGTGCTGCTGTCCAACCGCGTGCATCCCACCCGCGAAAGCACGGCGCTGTTTGCCTTCCGCCGCCGGATGCACAACGCGCTCTATGCTGAATACACAAAAGGATGAGAACGATGCTCGAATACCGTTTTGCAACTCCCGGGGATATGCCGGATCTGATTGACTGCATTGATCTGGTTTTTTCCCATGTGGGCACGCCTCATGACTTTGAGGAGATTTTGCCCAAGTGCTACGGCAAGGGACGCGACTTCAGCTCTGTGCATGCCATTGCCGTGGGCGATGGCCGCGTTCGCGGCGTGCTGGGCAGTTATCCGGTAACGCAGGTGATGGCTGGCGAAACACTGCATGCCGGTTACCTGGGCTCCATGGCCGTTCACCGTCATGAGCGCGGCTCCGGCGTAATGAAGAAGCTGGTGCAGATGCAGCTGGATCGCGCTGCCGAGACCGGGCTGGATATGCTTCTGCTGGGCGGTCAGCGCCAGCGCTATGAATATCACGGTTTCTACCACTGCGGATGTCACTACCGCTATTACGTGAGCGCTCCCACTGTGCGTCACGGACTTCGCGACGTGGAGCCCGCGCTGGATTTTGAAAAACTGACGGAAGACAGCGCGCACGTTTCCGCTGCGCTGGAGATGTACAATCACCAGCCCGTCAGCGGCGCCCGCACGATGGATGATTTCGTGCCCGCCTGCCGCAGCTACTGGTCCGAGCCGTGGATCATTCTGGAGAACGGCAAACCCGTCGGCTATCTGGTTTCGTCCAAAAACGGGGACAGCGTAAGCGAACTGGTGATGGCGGATGACTCTCTGCTGCCGCAGGCAGTAAAGTCCTGGTGGGTCAAGCGAGGACTCAGCAAGCTTCACATTGCCGCCGCGCCCTACTGCGTCTCCCTCAACCGTTTCCTTGCCAGCTTTGCTGAGGGCTATTCCACCGGCCACGACAGCATGATGGTGCGCCTGTACAAGCCGGATCGCGTCATCCGTGCTTACATGAAGCTGAAGAACAGCCTTGAACCGCTTGCTGACGGCGTGCTGAAAATGAAGCTCGCCGACCATCCGACGCTGAAAATCCAGGTTGCCGGCGGCGAAGTGACGGTAGAACCCACTGACGAAGAAGCCGACCTCACGCTTACCATGGAGGAAGGCGTGCATCTGCTCTTCAGCCACAACCGTTTCTCCGCTCCCGCCGTTTCCACACCCGCAGGGTGGTTCCCGCTGCCCATGGCTGTGGCCACGCCGGATACCTTCTGATCTTCACAAAAAACCGCCATGCTTGAGCAGCATGGCGGTTTTTTCAATTACAGTTTCAGCAGCATCCGGTATTCTTTGAGCATCGTTCCATCCTTCAGACGGATGGCATCCGGATGCTCAGCATAAACGCGGAAGCCCATTTTTTCATACAATGCACGCGCACGGTCATTTCCTTCAACGAATTCCAGTTCCATCTGCATGATTCCGTGTTCGCGGGCAACGGAAATCATCTCCCGGAAAAAAGCCGTGCCAATGCCGAGGTTCCAGTATTTCTTTCTCAGAGCAATGGCGACGCTGGCACGATGACGTACCTTCGCCCTCTTTTGGAAGGAGAGCTGGCAGTTTCCGGCGATTTCTCCATCCACCTCGCACACGATCATCACATTCAAAGGAGAAGCGTTGATTCCTTCCAGAAACGCAGCCTCCTGCTCCACTGTTTCGGTGCATTCCTCCGGTTCACGCAGAATGAAATGGGTCTCTGCGGAAACGTCGCGCAGATAGTCCAGCATTTCAGCGGCTTCTTCCGGCCGAGGACTGCGGAGAATGGCCGGAAGACCATTTTTCAGAACGATAGACTTTTCAGGAAACAGCACGGCCATTCTCCTCCTTTATCTTACAGCTTGTTGCGCTGGATCTTGCCGGAAATGGTCTTGGGAAGCTTCTCGCGGAATTCCACAATGCGCGGATACTTGTAGGGCGCGGTGTGCTTCTTGACGTAGTTCTGGATTTCCTTCTTGAGTTCGTCGGTGCCTTCGGTGCCCTTGGTGAGCACAATGCAGGCCTTGACCACCTGGCCGCGGACCTCATCAGGCGCGCCGGTTACGCCGCACTCAAGCACATAGGGCAGTTCCATGATGACGGACTCGATTTCGAACGGTCCGATGCGGTAGCCGGACGACTTGATGACGTCGTCCACGCGGCTGACGTACCAGAAGTAACCCTGTTCGTCCTTCCACGCCACGTCGCCGGTGTGATACCAGCCGTCGTGGATGACCGCGTCGGTCTTTTCCTGATCCAGATAGTAACCGAGGAACAATCCGCAGGGAACCTTTTCGCTGGTTCGGATACAGATTTCGCCGGATGCGCCGGGCGCAACGGGATTGCCGTCGGGATCAAGCAGCGCGATGTCATACAGCGGGCTGGCCTTGCCCATGGAGCCGACCTTATGCGGCTGACCCACGAGGTTGGCAATGGACAGCGTGGTTTCGGTCTGGCCAAAGCCTTCGATGAGCTGAAGCCCCGTGAGCTTTTCGAACTGGTAATAGACCTCGGGGTTGAGCGCTTCTCCGGCAGTGGTGGCGCGCAGCACAGAGGAGAAATCGTACTGGGTCAGGTCCTCCTTGATCATCATGCGGTACATGGTAGGCGGCGCGCAGAACGTGGTGATGCGGTACTTGCCGAACATCGGCAGAATGTCTGCAGCATCGAAACGGTCGAAGTCGTAAGTGAACACGGCGCCTTCACACAGCCACTGGCCGTAGAACTTGCCCCACAGCGCCTTGCCCCAGCCGGTGTCGGAGATGGTGAAGTGGATGCCGTCGCGGTGCACGCAGTGCCAGTACTTGGCGGTGATATAGTGACCCAGCGGATACTTGAAGGAATGAGTCGCGATTCTGGGATAGCCGGTAGTGCCGGAGGTGAAGAGCATGAGCATGGGATCGTCGCCGCAGGGCGTCTCCTCAGTGCGCTGATAGCGGCGGGAGAAGAGGCCAAACTCGGCGTTGAAGTCATGCCAGCCTTCGCGCTGGCCGCCGACGAGAATCTTGGTCTTCAGCGTGGGGCTGGTCGCCTGCGCCGCATCCACATGGCTGGCCACATCGCCGTCGGCAGTGCACAGGATAGCGCTCACGCCGGCAGCCTGGAAGCGGTATTCAAAGTCGTGCGCCAGAAGCTGATTGGTAGCCGGGATGACGATAGCGCCCAGCTTGCACAGAGCAACCATGGCCGGCCAGAACTGCCAGTTGCGCTTGAGGACGAGCATGACGCGGTCGCCCTTCTTAACGCCCAGAGAGGTGAGGTAGTTGGCCGTCTGGTTGGAAAGATCCTTGATGTCCTTGAAGGTGAAGCGGCGCTCCTCCTTGGTGCGGCTGAGGTGCACCATGGCGAGCTTTTCAGGCTCCTTGCGGGCCACGGCGTCCACGATGTCAAAGCCGAAGTTGAACTGATCCTCGTTCTGGAAGTCGATGGACTTGAGCGAGCCGTTCTCATCCTCCTGCGGCAGGATAAACTTTCTGCAGCACAGTTCGGGATCGCTTTCGACCACAGGCACGTTCTTTTCCTGAATTTCGGGCGCGGCCATCGACTTGCCATGCAGAACCATAGCCAGGAACAAACACTCTTCGCCATCGACGGCGATCATGCCGTGAGGCGTGGAGGAGTCGTAGTAAATGCTGTCGCCCTCATGCAGGATCTCGGTGTGTTCGCCGATCTGCACCTTGAGGGAACCCTTGAAAACAAGGTCGAATTCCTGACCGGCATGGGTCGCCAGATGAATCGGCTTGTCCTGCTGCTCGGGCAGATAATCGTAGCGCACCCAGTAGGGCTCAGCGATCTTCTGACGGAACATGGGCGCGAGGTTCTGAATGCGGATGCCGCGCTCGCGGGCAGTGGTGATGCCGCGATCCTTACGGGTAACGGTATAGTTGCTCAGATGAGCGCTGTAGCCTTCCAGCAGATCGGTCAGTTCGATGCCGAACGCCAGCGCGCACTTATGAATGAAGGAAAAGGGCAGATCAATATTGCCGGATTCATACTCAATATAGGTTGCCTCGCTCACCTGGGTGCGAAGCGCCATTTCCAGCGTGGAATAGCCCATGATCTGGCGCATTTCACGGATACGCAGCGCGATCTCCTGAACCTGTTGTCCTGCCTGATGCATTCCTGTAACCTCCTTATGAATGAAAAAACCCGTCCCAAAGTCTTGCTTTGAGACGGGTGTATAAACATCCGCGGTACCACTCAAATTGCAGCTTTCGCTGCCCCTCAGCGGGTTCCATCAAACCCTGTGCATTCACGCAGCCTCACGTAAGGCCTTACTCTCCGCAGATTTCAGGTCTTCAACTCAGAAGGGATGGGCTTGTGAAACATCTGCTGCCGGTTTGCACCAACCACCGGCTCTCTGAAAGCGTCCGTTCCGGCCGTCTTCATCATCGTCTTTGGGGTGGTATTCAATTATGGATGGTATGATAGCATGTTTCTTCCGTCCTGTCAACGGTCGGTTTGACAAAAACAATGCAAATACAGCGGGTGTTCTTTTGGTGTACCTGCCTTGCAATCTCCGGGCAAACCTTATACAATGAGCCTGTCTGAAATATGTTTTTGGGAGGGTTCGTGCCTATGGAAAAAATCCTGATGACCACTCCTCTGGTTGAAATGGACGGCGACGAGATGACCCGTATTTTGTGGCAGAAGATCAAGGACAAGCTGATCCTGCCCTGGGTGGACCTCAAAACCGAATACTATGATCTGGGCCTCAGGCACCGCGACGAAACCGACGATCAGGTAACCGTGGACAGCGCCAACGCTACGCTCAAGTACGGCGTGGCCGTCAAGTGCGCCACCATCACGCCCAACGCCCAGCGCGTGGAGGAATACAATCTCAAAAAGATGTGGAAAAGCCCCAACGGCACCATCCGCGCCATTCTCGACGGCACTGTGTTCCGCGCGCCTGTATTGGTCAAGGGTGTGTCGCCCTGCGTGCGCAACTGGAAGCTGCCCATCACCATCGCGCGTCATGCCTATGGCGACGTCTACAAAAACACCGAGTACCGCGTACCCGCGGCCGGCAAGGCGGAAATCTGCTTCACCGATGAAACCGGCGCAGAAACCCGTCAGACCATCATGACCTTCGAAGGTCCCGGCGTTATTCAGGGCCAGCACAATACCGATAAGAGCATCGCATCCTTTGCGCACAGCTGCTTTCAGTACGCGCTGAGCGTGAAGCAGGATCTTTGGTTCTCCACCAAGGACACCATCTCCAAGACCTACGATCACCGCTTCAAGGACATCTTCGCCGAGCTGTACGAAACCGAGTACAAAGCCGCTTTCGAAGCCGCCGGCATCGAGTACTTCTACACCCTGATCGACGATGCGGTCGCGCGCGTCATCCGCTCCAAGGGCGGCTTCATCTGGGCGCTGAAGAATTACGACGGTGACGTGATGAGCGACATGGTTGCCACCGCTTTCGGCTCTCTGGCGATGATGACCAGCGTGCTGGTTTCTCCCAACGGCCAGTTCGAGTACGAAGCCGCGCACGGCACCGTAACCCGTCATTACTACCGCTACCTCAAGGGCGAAGAGACCTCCACCAATCCTGTGGCGACCATCTTTGCGTGGACGGGCGCGCTTCGCAAGCGCGGCGAGCTGGATGCGCTTCCCGACCTGTGCGCCTTTGCCGACAGGCTTGAAAAGGCCACGCTTGACACCATCGAAAGCGGCAGGATGACCAAGGACCTTGTCGCCCTTTACGAAGGCGAAGCCGTCGGCCTCAACTCCGACGCCTTCCTCGACGCCATCGCCGATACCCTCGCTACCCTGTAAGGAGGCTTGTAATGGAACTTCTGCGGCAGTTTGCGATCATCGCCGGTATCTCGTTCTTAGGCGAAGGTTTGAGGGTGCTGCTTCCGCTTCCCATCCCCGCCAGCGTCTATGGACTGGTTCTCATGCTTCTTGGCCTTACCACCGGCGTCGTCCGGCTGGAAAAGGTACAGTACGGCGCTGCTTTTCTCATTGAAATCATGCCCGTTATGTTCATCCCTGCTGCGGTCAATCTGCCAAACGTTTGGAGTCAGATTGCGCCGGTATGGCTGCCTGTGGCTGTGATCACACTGGCCAGCACCGTGATTGTGATGGGCTGCACCGGCCGGGTTACGCAGGGCGTGATCCGTCTGGAGGAAAGGAGGCGCGACCGTGACTGAATGGCTTGCCTCCTCGGTTTACTACGGCGCAGCCATCAGCATTCTGGCCTATGAGGCCGGTCTGCTCATCAAGCGCAAATTCCGTCTGGCCGTGCTGCATCCGCTGCTGATGTCGGTGATCATCGTCATCGGCGTCAACGCGCTTCTGGGCGTGGAATACGAGCAGTACAACGCAGGCGCGCAGCATCTGTCCTACCTGCTGACGCCGGTTACGGTCTGCCTGGCCGTGCCGCTCTACGAACAGCTGATGCTCCTGAAGGAAAACTGGAAGGCCGTCATTGCCGGACTGCTGGCAGGCGTTTTATCCAGCCTTGTCAGCATCTGGCTGATGAGCCTGCTCTTCGGCCTTGACCACACCACCTATGTCACCCTGCTTCCCAAGTCCATCACCACCGCCATCGGTATGGGTGTGTCGGAGGAGCTGGGCGGCGTGGTTTCGGTAACGGTTGCTGTAATCATCGTCACCGGCATTCTGGGCAACGTGCTTGCCGATCTCATCTACCGTCTCTTCCGCGTAACCGACCCCATCGCGCGCGGCCTTGGTCTGGGCGCTTCGTCCCACGCCATCGGCACAGCCCGCGCCATCGAGTACGGCCCGGTGGAAGGCGCTATGAGCAGCCTTGCCATCGCCGCTTCCGGCCTGCTCACCGTTGTGGGCGCTTCGTTCTTTGCACCGCTTCTTTGATTGGGAGGACCGACCATGGAACCATTGATCATTACCATCAGCCGCACCTACGGCAGCCGCGGGCGCGATATCGGCATGCAGCTGGCCAAGGAGCTCGGCATCGATTTCTACGGCAAACAGGAACTCATGGCCATCGCCAAGCAGACCCGCGACTACAGCAAGGTTCGCGCTTTCTACGAGGAGCAGCCCGTGTCCAGCCTGCTGTTTGCCATTGCTGTTGAAAACAGCTCCCAGGTGCGCGGCGACCTGCCCTTTGACTTCATCCGCAAGCTCACCGACGGCAAGAGCTTCGTAATGGTCGAGCAGTGCGGCAGCTACATCTTCCGCGATTCGCCACGCTGCCTGCGTCTGTTCATCCACGCGCCCGTGCGCACCCGCGCCGAGCACCGCTCCAAAGTCGAATCCATCCCCGTGAACAAAATCCTCCGCATCGTTCAGGCCCACGATCGCGAGCGCTCCGCCTTCCACCGCTACTACACCGGCGAGGAATGGGGACGTGCCGAAGTCTACGACCTCTGTCTCTCTTCCGATACGCTCGGCGTGGAGGGAACGGTTGAATTTATCAAGGATTACCTCAAGCGGCGCGGAATGATTTGAGGGGAGACGAAGGGAGGCGCCGCCTCCCAAACCCACCGCCAAAGGGCTTTGCCCTTTGGAATCCCTTTTTGGGGTATTGATCGTTGTATAGAAAAGGACTGGTGACTTCAGCGAAGCACCAGTCTCAGATTGTCAAAAAAGGTCGCAAGCAGCGGCCTTTTTTGACAATCTGAAATGACCTTGCGCTTCGTTTTCTGAAGCTGCAAGGTCATTTTCATTTACATTTTCTTTTCAAAAACCTTCCGCGCGATCCACGCCACGGCAACCATCAGATACATCGCGCCAAGGCAGATGTAGGACGGAACGGTATAGCCAAGGCCCATGAACAGGAAGATCAGCACGGCGAAGATCGCGATGGCCGCGTAGAATGCCGCAAGTCCGGCTGCCCGCATAATGGCGATGCTTCGTTCATCCTGCAGTTCAATCTTTTCCTGCTCGAGTTTTTCTCTGGATACAACCTTTTCACGGATCATTCCCCAGATTGCTACGCCCATGATGCCCGCGCCGAAGCCTGTGAACATACCAAGCAGGGTATTGAGCGAATGGCCTTCCGGCTTTCCGATTAAAAACGAAAGCAGACCAAAAAGAAAACTGACGATTCCAAGACAGAGTACGGCGGTGCGTACATGCTTGCTCCAATGACGGTTACACATTATTCTTCCTCCTCATAGATGAAGATTTCCTCAACGCTCAGTCCAAAATAGCGTGCAAGCCTGAACGCCAGCTGGATGGACGGATTATATCTTCCGTTTTCAAGCGAGCTGATGGTCTGCCGCGAGACCTTCAGCGCCGCCGCCAATTCCTCCTGACGGATGCCGCGCTGGGTTCGAAGCTCCTCCAGACGATTTTTCATGGTGTCTCCTTTCGCGGACGTCTCCGCAGATGGAAAGCATGCTTTACATTCACATCTTATCACGAGTTCAATGTGATGTCAAGCGTGCTTTACATTTTGTTTTCTGAATTTTTTCTGAGAAACAGGTAAATCTTTGATTGCAAAATGCAAATCCGCTTCCGGTCGTGCCCGGATCGTGCTATACTTGAACCGAGGTGAAGAAAATGTCCTGTCTTGGCAATCTGATCTGGTTTCTCTGCGCCGGTTTCTGGCAGGGACTCGGCTGGACGCTCATGGGCTGCCTGTGGAGCATCACCATCGTGGGCATTCCGGTGGGTCAGCAGTGTTTCAAATTTGCGTCGCTGTCCTTCTGTCCCTTCGGCAAGGATGTGCGTTTCGGAGGCGGCATTCTCTCCACGCCGCTGAATATCCTTTGGCTGATTGTAAGCGGCTGGGAGCTCGCGCTTGCCTCCTGCGTCAACGGCCTGGTCCTGTGTGCGACCATTGTGGGCATTCCGTGGGGGCTGCAGTGCTTCAAGCTGGCACGTCTGGCCATCATGCCCTTTGGCGCGGATATCATCCACATTTGAAAAAAGCCCTGCACATGCAGGGCTTTTTTGACACGCTGAATTGCGTTATTCGCCTGAGATGAACAGCACGCCCAGCGTGCCGGGGCCGCAATGGCTGGAAATGACGCCGCCTGCGCGGGTGATAAGAATTTCGGAGAAAAGATTGAGACCATCCAGATAGGTGCACACTTCCTCAAGCAGTTCCGGATCACAGCCGGAGTGGGTGATGAATACGCGGTCGCGCATGGCGCCCTTGAGTTCCGGTTCGAGGTCGTGCACATAGTCCATGATCGCACGCGACATGCGTCCGCGGTACTTTTTGCCGGGAGCCATTTTGCCTTCGGACACGGCAATCTTGGGATGGAGCTTGAGTGTGCTTCCCACCAGCGCCGCTGCGCCGCTGCAGCGGCCGCCGCGATGCAGGTACGTCAGCGTATCCACCACAAAGCTGGCGCGCACATGCGGCTTGAGCGTTTCGATGCGCTTTTTGATCCTTCTGGCGGACAGACCCTGCTGGCTCATCAGCGCGGCCTCAATCACAAGCAAGCCCACGCCGGTGGAAAGATTTTCAGAGTCGATTACGGTTACGCGATCCTCCGCCTCCAGCCTTTGCGCAGCCATGCGCATGGCGTTGGCCGATGAGGACATGCTCTCGGAAATGGCAAAGCAGACGATCTCCCTGCCTTCATTCAGATAGGGTGCGAGCATTTTCTCCGCTTCCTCAATGGAAACAGCCGCCGTTTTGGGCGTCTGACGGTTTTCGTCCGCCCAGCGGTAAATCTCGTCCGGCGTAATGCCCTTGCCATCCTCGTAGTCCTGATCCCCCAGAATGATATGCAGCGGCAGAATGCCGATGTCGTAGCGTTCGATCAGTTCCTGCGACAGGTCGCACGTACTGTCCGAGATGATTTTAACCATTGCTGCGTTGTCCTCCTTAACAGCGGTCGCCTTTTGTGTCGATGTGCAGCACCCGTTCCCGGCTGCGGCAAGAAGTATATCAGGAAGTTCAATCTAATCTTTGGTCAATTTGTGAACAAACTGTGAATAGTTCCTCAACCAAACAGTTTTCCAAGGAGCGCCGTCCCCTGCACAGCTGCTTCAGGCGCATTGGTCAGCACGCCGGTGAGCTGAAGGATAATCACAAGCACGCCGATGACCGTAACGTAGAGCGCAAAGCCGTTGAGAGAGACGCGGGCAATCAGTTTGAGGAAGAAACGGATGGCGAAGTAGCCGGTAACGCCGGCCACAACCATGCCGATCAGGATGGCGGGCAGTTCAGGGCCGAAGCTCACGCCGGTTTCCATTACGTTGAGCACCTCGCTGAGCAGGCCGCCGACGATGGCTGGCGCGCTCATCATAAAGCTGAACTTGGCTGCGGTTTCACGGTCGAGCTTCGCCCATACGCCGCCGAAGATGGTGCTGCCGCTGCGGCTGATGCCGGGCAGCATGCCCACAGCCTGCAGGCAGCCCATGGCGATAGCTTCCATAAAGCCTACCTTGTGCTTCTCCTGTCGGCGTTTTGCATTCTTCTTCGAAAGCTTCTGCGTAAGCACCAGCATCAATCCGGTAATCAGGAAGCACACGCCCAGAATGTCGTTGTGCGTTTCCACATAATCCAGCGGCGCGTCAAAGATCACCTTGGCAATCAGCGCCGGAAGAGAGGCGATGAACAAAAGCAGCAGCGTGCGGTCCTTGATGGGATGCAGCAGCATATGAAGCCAGTCCTTCCAGAACACGATGAGCACCGCCACCAGCGTGCCTACATGCAGCAGGATATTAAAAAGAAGCTGGTGCTCCACATTCACGCCGAAAAGTGCCTGCAGAAGATTGAGATGTCCGCTGGAGGAAATAGGCAGGAACTCCGCAAGTCCCTGAAAAAGTCCCAGCAGCACGGCTTCAAGAATACTCATAGGATACATCCTTTCCGCTTGATTCTACACCATTTGAAGTATACACCATTTATTTCTATCTGTCACGTTTTTTCAGCGGGTTTCACATAGGCTCCCGATAGGGTATAATAGACGCAGGAGGTGCGCGATATGACTTTGAAAAAGAAATTTCTGCTGCTGATCACGGCGGTTTTTCTCCTTGTGAGTGCCTGTGTGCCTGCCGTGGCGCAAAGCAATGTGAGCGCTTTGTTCATCAACGTCGGCAAAGCGGATGCCATCCTCTTGTTTCTGGGCGACGAGCGCTATCTTATCGACAGCGGAACGAAGGATGCCCACGACCAGCTCATGCGCGTGCTGGATACGTATGACGTGAATCATCTGGACGCCGTTTTCATCACGCATACGGACAAGGATCACGCAGGCGGTCTCAAAAAGCTGTTCAAGGCCGGAATCACCACCGACAGGATCTATACCAGCGCCTTTTACCGCGAGGTGGATCTGGATGATCACCGCACCTATGAAGCTGCTGAAAAATACGATATTCCTCTGAACTGGCTTCGTTCGGGCGATGAAATCACTGTGGGCGATGGATCTGTATTCAAAATATTGGGTCCTATGACGGAAGACCCTGATTCGGACAACAACAACTCGCTGGTCATGCGGCTGGAGACCAAAGAGGGTTCCATGCTTCTGACCGGCGACATGGAGCTGCCTGAAGAGGCTGAACTGATGCAGGCAGGCCTCATCGCGCCTGCGGATGTGCTCAAGGTGGCGCATCACGGCGAGGACGACGCCACCAGTCTGGCATTTGCCATTGCGGTTTCTCCTGAGTGGTCAGTCATCTCCACCAGCACAGCGGAGGAACCTGATACACCGGACCAAAAAGTCATCACCCGGCTGATGCAGGCCGGAAGCTCCGTAGCTGTTACGCAGGACGCGGAGGTTGGCATTCTCATCACGCTTCTGAGCGGAAAAGTCACCGCAGAGCAGATCGACTGGCAGTGACACCCGGTTTTCCTTCACAGCATAGGATGGCCTGACGGGCAACCGTCAAGCCATCTTTTTTGTTCAGGAGGTCAGCATGAAACATCCGCCATCCTGCCATTGCCGCAAACCGCCTGCCCCCGCCTGCGAGGGTGTGCTTCTGCCAAAGATCACCTTGAGCACCCAGCGCGTCATTCCCCGGCTATGCACCGTGCTCGAAGCCTTCGGCCTGCCGGAATGTTCCTATCCGGTTCGGCTGCAGCGCGTTCTTCCATCCGCCGATCCGCCTGCGTGGACGATTCTGGGCGAGTGCGACGGCTGCGGACGGATTCCGGTGTGCATTTCGATTCCCTTGAGACTGATGGTTGCAGACAGCTGCGGACGCATGCACACCTCTTCAGCCATGGTTGACGTGGAAACGTGGCTGCCGCGCGCGTTTGTGGAAAGCTGGGGCTCAAAGCTGATCATCATCCCGGGTGTGCATCTTCTCTGCGGTGAATGTCTGTCCTGCGACCCGAGGTTTGAAGTGCAGCTGCATGTGACGCTGGACGTATATCTGGTGCACCCCGAGGTCTGCCGGATGAACCGTCCCGCGCCCGCATGTCCCGATCTGCCGCTCTATCCGCCGCCCATCCGTCACTGATTCCGCGGCGGAAGCGGCCTTCTGCTTCCGCCGTATTTGTCACAAACCGCGGCGTATCATTGACAAAGCCTCCTGCATGATTTACTATGTATATTGGTATTTTGTGCGGCTTTCGCGCCGTGTTTGGAGGTTTTCCCGACCATGAAAAAACAGATGCTTGTGCTGTTTGCAATGATGCTTCTTCTGCTTGGCTGCACCTGCGCGCTGGGAGAAGAAATCAGCGGCTGCGCCTATGTGGACGCCAATCAAAACGCCGTGTGCGACAGTTCCGAACAGCTGATGAGCGGCGTTCCGCTGAATCTGGAGCGCATGAACGCAGACGCATGGGAGGCAGTGTCCCAGACCGTCACCGACGCCTACGGCATGTATGTCTTCAACGGACTCGCTGCGGGCGACTACCGCATCACCTGCAGCCTTAATGGGCAGGAGATGGCCGTGTCCTCCATCGGCGGCGAAAGTCACTTTGCCGACGGCTATGCCGTGCTGGAAGCTACCCTGAGCGGCGAAACCGTGCAGGCGGACGTGGGTCTTGTTGAAGCGGCAACCCTTACCATCACCGCCTTTACCGACGCGGATGCCAACGGCGAACAGGGCAAGTACGAGAATCCCTTCGGCAACCTGACGGCTGACCTGGTTTGCGACGGTCAGGTTGTCGCGCGCAGCGTGACCAGCAAGAAGGGCATTGCCTCCATCACCGCCGCACCCGGCGAATATGAGGTGGTTTTCTCCGTGCCCGACGGCTACGGCTTCACCGTGCTTGCGCCCGACAGCCACTCCGCTTCCGCTGGTATGATCACGCTTTCTTCCTCTGCGCCAAGCTCCCTTTCCGTGGGCGCCCGCGCCGTGGGCTTTTTCTCCGGCAAGGCTTTTGAAGATATGAACAACAACGGTGTGATGGATGAAGGCGAACCCGGCGTAGCCGGCGTAACGGTGTATCTGAACGGCCAGCGCACCGGCACCAAGCGTTCCATCACCACCGATGAGAGCGGCGAATATTACTTCGATTTTCTGCCCGACGACCGTTATACCGTCACCGCTGATCTGCCCGGCGAAATGCTCTATGCGCGCTACTCCACCTACGGAGGCGATTTGCGAAGCATTTTCTCCGGCGAGGTGTTCGAGCGCGAGTTTACCGTAAAGAGCACATCCAGCGTGTCCAACAAGAACATCGGCGCTGTGCAGAAGGGTGCCATCGTCGGCACGGCGTTCTTCGACCTCAACTATAACGGCCTATGGGACGAAGGCGAGCCCGGATATGAAGGTGTAACGCTGGAAGCCATCAAGCTGAGCAACAACGACTCCATGGGCAAGACCGTAACCGGCGAGGACGGCTCCTACCGTCTGGAAAACCTGCGTGGCGGCGACTACCGTCTGCGCGCCATCCTGCCCAACGACGGCTCCATCTTTACCGTCACCGCCAATGGAACGGCCGATCAGGTCAACCTCTTTGAGCACCGCACCGGCCGCCGTGAAAACGCCATCCAGCCTCTCAACATCGCCAGCGGCGGCGAAGCGCAGGCGCTCATCGGCGTTGCGCGCGGCGCAACCATCAGCGGCACCATTTATCAGGATTCCGACTACAACGGCAAGATCAACGGCAGCGAAAAGACGCTCTCCGGCGTCAAGATCCGTCTGAAGAACGAAGCGGGCGAAGAAGTGGCCGCCACCACCTCCGCTGCCAAGGGCGCGTATACCTTGAGCGGCATCATGCCCGGCACCTACACGCTGGAGGTGCAGCGCAAGAATGACTTCGGTTTCACCCGTCTGCGTCCCGATGAAAAGGGCGGCAGCCACATCGCCGCTCTGGTGGGCGACTGGGGCGTGAGCAATCCCATGACCATCGCCATGGCTGAGGAAATCACCGGCGTAAATGCGGGCATGCTGCCTGCCGCCACGGTCAGCGGTTCCTTCTTCCATGACGCCAACGACAACGGCCTGTGGGATGAAGGCGAAATCGGCATGGTAAGCGCTCAGGTGCGCCTGCTCAGCGAGGATGGTGAGATCGACCTTCGCCTTACGCCCGGCGACGACGGCAGCTATTTCTTTGACGGCGTCATGCCCGGCAAATATACCCTGACTTACGTGCTTCCCGAGCACTGTGAGATGTCCAAAACCGTGAGCGGCGGCAACACCATTGCACACGATGGACTGGAAACCGTCACCAAGGCGTTTAACGTCGCCATGGGCGAGGCGGTCACCCGCGGCCTTGCCGGCGCTGTGACGCTGGGCAGCTTTGAAGGCGTGGTCTTCCGCGACAGCAACGCCAACGGCGTTCAGGACAGCGGCGAAGAAACCCTTGCCGGTGCTTCTATTTCTCTGAATTCCTCCGCCTCCTCTGAAGAAACCGTCACCGAAGCGGACGGTTCCTTCAGCCTTACCGGCCTGCGCCCCGGCGACTACACCCTCAGCATGCAGCTGCCCGACGGCTTCATCTTCAGCCACAATATGGACGAGCTCGCTCTTCCTGCTGCAAAGGAGGAAACCCTCTCCTGTCCGTGGCAGGTGCTCATCAGCCGCAAGGACAAGCTGGTGGGCGCTGTGAAACCCGCAAGCATCGCCGGTGAAATCTGGATGGATGAAAACCAGGACGGCGAGCAGGCGGACAGCGAATGGATCATGGAAGGCGTCACGCTGATGCTGACTGACGAAACCAACGCCGTGATCGCTGAAACGGTTTCCGGCAGCCACGGCTTCGTCTTTGAAAACGTTCGTCCTGGTTCCTACTCGGTGCGCTTTGATCTGCCCGAGCAGTCCTCCTCCGCCAATGCTTCGGCCTCTACCTTCTATCTCAAGGGAACCGCTATGGTTCAGGAAGGTCTGGAAGTATCCGAGGGCCAAACCATCACCGGCCTGACCACCGGCCTTGTATCCCGTACGAGTATCGGCGGCACCGCATGGCTGGATGAAAACGGCAGCCGCAACCCCATCGCGGGCGTGACGGTTACGCTTTATCAGAACGGTCAGGCGCTTCAGGTAAGCGAGACCTCGCTGGACGGAAGCTACCATTTCGACGGTCTGTGGCCCGGTGAATATACCGTGTCCGCCACTCTTCCCGCCGGTATGATCTACGTGCGTCCCAATGATCCCAGCTACGAAAGCGGCGCTTCCGTGATCGAGGACACCGCAAACGGCCTCAGCGGCGTAATCAGTCTGCAGATGGCGCAGCACCAGCTTGATCGCGACGTGCTCTACATCAAGCCTGCCAAAGTGGGCGATCTGGCATGGCTGGACGAGAACAAAAACGGCCTGCTGGACGGCAGCGAACACCGTCTGCCCGGTGTGAGCGTGCGCCTGATGCAGAACGGCGAAGCGGTTTATGAAACCCTGACCAACGCTTACGGCTACTATCAGTTCGCCCATGTCTATCCGGGCGAGTATGTGCTGGAAGCCACCGCGTATGAACAGCTTGCCATCACCACCCCTGTGGAAGAGCTGCGCATCATCTCCAGCTGCCTCGTCTCCGGCGACGGCACCATCGCCTCCAGCGATTCCTTCCGCGTAGAGAGCGGCGTGAACAACGCCAACTTCGATCTGGGTTACGTGCTGCCCGAGGGCCAGACCCTTTCCTCCGACATTCTGAAGGAGGCTCCCGGCCGCGACTGGACGATTCCCAACACGAAAACCAAGTAAATCATCTCAGGGACGGTTTGAAATACAACCGTCCCTGATTTTAAAGGAGTGTCGTTATGAAATCATACCCGAATTTCTTCGAGCGCATTGGAGTTGGCGAAGCGGAAGCAAAAAAGCGCGTACAGGATTGCTTTGACACCATCTTCTTCGATCCCGAGAATGGATTCTACCACGATGTCGATCCCGACAGCGGCTGCATGGAGGACACCGGCAACATCGACGCGCGCACCGAGGGCATGAGCTACGGCATGATGATGTGCGTGCAGATGGACCGTCAGGATCTGTTTGACAAGCTGTGGACGTTCTCCATGCGCTACATGCATCAAAGCGCCGGAAAATACGAAGGCTACTTCGCGTGGTCGGTACAGCTGGACGGAAAGCACAACGCCGAAGGTCCCGCGCCCGACGGCGAGGAGTACTTTGCCATGGCGCTGTTCATGGCCGATGCACGCTGGGGAAGCCGTGAAGGCATTTACAACTACGACGCCATGGCCCGCGACATTCTGCGCCACTGCGTGCACCAGAGCGAGATGGTCGAAGGCGGAAAGCCCATGTGGAATCCGGACAACCACTATATCAAGTTTGTGCCGGATATGGAGATTTCCGATCCGTCCTACCATCTGCCGCATTTCTACGAGCTGTTTGCGCAGCGTGCGGATGAATGCGACCGTGATTTCTGGAAGCAGGCCGCTGCAGCCAGCCGCGAATACATCGCCTCCACCGCCCATCCCAAAACCGGCATGAGCCCGGAGTATGCCCAGTGCGACGGAACGCCTGTGCTGATGTTTGGAAAGCCCTACGCCTACTACTCCGACGCCTACCGCGTGGCGATGAACATTGCGCTGGACTGCGTGTGGTTTGGCAAAAACCAGCCCATGAGCGATGTGGTTACGCATCTGCAGGACTTCTTCGCTGCCCAGCTGCCGGAGGAGAACTACAAGGCCTACGACCTCGACGGCGCCGCGCACGACGAACCTGCCATGCATCCGCCGGCCATCACCGCCGTGATGGCCGCTGCCAGCATTGCAAGCGACAGCGCAAATGCCGACATGTGGCTCAAGCGCTTCTGGGAGATGCCCATGCGCACCGGCAAGCGCCGTTACTACGACAACTGCCTGTACTTTTTCTGCCTTGCCATGCTTGCGGGACAGTACAAAATCTACTGACTTTTACGGCTGCTCCGGCGGCCGTTTTCTTGTTTCAGCCGTTGACTTGACGTATCCGTTGGGCTACAATTTAAGGGTATGAAAATCCACCAAAGCATTGTGCTTTAAGGAAGGGATCACATGAAAATCGTTCTTGAAAATCTGACCAAAAAATTCCCCAGCCGTTCCAAGACCGGCCCTCAGGAAGTGGTGGCGGTCAATGATTTTACCTTTGAAATCCCCGATGGAAAGCTCATCGGCCTGCTGGGCCCGTCCGGCTGCGGCAAGAGCACTGCGCTCAACCTCCTCTGCGGCCTGCTCAAGCCCACCAGCGGCAAAATCTTCTTCGGCGACGACGACGTCACCAAAGTGCCTGCCGAAAAGCGCGGCGTGGGCTTTGTGTTCCAGAACTATGCGCTCTATCCGCATCTGACGGTTCGCCAGAATATCCTCTTCCCTCTGGAAAACCTCAAGGGCGACGCCCGTCCCACCCGCGCTCAGATGCTGGACCGTGCCAACGAGGCGGCCAGGCTGGTTCAGCTGGAGGGTCTGATGGACCGCAAGCCTTCGGAGCTTTCCGGCGGTCAGCAGCAGCGTGTGGCCATCGCGCGCGCTTTGGTGAAAACGCCCAACGTGCTTCTTCTGGACGAGCCGCTTTCCAACCTTGACGCTCGTCTGAGGCTTCAGACCCGCGAGGAAATCCGCCGCATCCAGCGTGAAACGCAGGTGACCACGGTGTTTGTGACCCATGACCAGGAGGAGGCCATGTCCATCTCCGACCTGATCGTGGTCATGAAGGACGGCGTCATCCAGCAGATCGGTCAGCCGCAGGATGTTTATGACAGCCCTGTCAATTTGTTTGTGGCCAAGTTCCTTGGCACGCCGCCTATCAACGTATTCGAGGGCAGCGTGAAAGGCGGCAAGGTCATGATTGGCGGCGAAGCCGTGCTGGACGCCTCCGGCATTCCGGATCAGGAAGCGTGGGTTGCCATCCGTCCCGAGGGCTTCACGCTCGATGAAAACGGTCCCTTCAGCTGCAATCTCAGCCGTGTGGAGGTCATGGGCCGCGACATCAGCGTGGTAGCCACCCACGACAAATGCGAAAACGCATCCATCCGCGCCATCATCAGCGCCAAGACGAAGGTTGCTGTCGGCGCTGAAAAGGTGCGCTTCACGCTTGATCCTGACAAGGTATTCCTGTTTGACAAGCAAACCCAGCAGCGCATCCTCGCGGACTGATACGGAGGCAGCGATCGCATGGAAAACAAAAATCTCAAAGGCTGGCTGTACCTGCTGCCCGCCATTCTGTTTCTGGGCGCGTTCATGGTGTACCCGCTCATCGACGTGTTCATCTACTCGCTGGAGGAGGGCTACAACTCCGCCTCCCAGACCTATTACGGCGTAGGCGGCTACAACTACTCCTACGTCCTGCACGACCCCTACTTCCTGCAGGCGGTCAAGAACACGTTCATTCTGGTTATCTTCACTGTTCCGATTTCCACCGGCCTTGCGCTGCTCATCGCTACCGGCCTTAACGCTATCAAGCCGCTGCGCAACCTCTATCAGACCATCTACTTCCTGCCCTATGTCACCAACACGCTGGCCGTGGGTCTGGTGTTCATGATCCTGTTCAAAAAAACGCCCTACACCGACGGTCTGGCCAACCTGATCCTCAGCTGGTTCGGCTGCGAGCCCATCGACTTTATCGACGGACCGTACTGGGCCAAGATGTTCGTGCTGTGCTTCTACACCGTGTGGGTGGTTCTGCCCTTCAAGATTCTGATTCTCACCAGCGCGCTGGCGTCGGTCAATCAGGACTACTACAAGGCAGCGCAGGTTGACGGCACCTCGAAGGTGCGCACCTTCATGCGTATCACCCTGCCCATGATCTCGCCCACGGTGTTCTACCTGATCATCACGGGCTTCATCGGCGCGTTCAAGGCCTACTCGGACTCTGTGGCGCTCTTTGGCACCGACCTCAACGCCGCAGGCATGAACACGATTGTAGGTTATGTGTACGACATGCTCTACGGCAACTCCGGCGGATATCCCAGCTATGCGTCGGCGGCGGCCATCATCCTGTTTGCCATCGTAATGACGATCACGTGCATCAACCTCATCATCAGCAAGAAGCACGTGCATTATTCGTGAGGTGCGGCATGAGTAAGCAAGTTGATTTTGAACGGATTGAACGCTCCTACGCCTCACGGCGCAAGGTGCTGAACATCTTCATCTACACCATGCTCACCCTGTGGGCCATCATGGTGCTTTTCCCCTTCTACTGGATGATCCTCTCCAGCGTCAAGAGCTACAGCGCCTACAACTCCGAGTACATCCCGCAGCTTTTCACGCTGTCGCCGACGCTTCAGAACTACGCCGACGCCTTCACTGCGGTTCCGCTGGCGAAGTACTTCACCAACACGCTGATCTTCACCGTGATCACCACAGCGCTGATGATGATCGTAACCGTGCTTGCCGCCTTTGGCTTTGCAAGGCTTGATTTCAAGGGCAAAAACGTGGCGTTTGTGATCTTCCTCAGCCTCATGATGATTCCCAACGAACTGGTGATTATCACCAACTTTGTAACCATCACCAACATGGATCTGCGCAACACCTTTGCCGGTCTGATCCTGCCCTCGGTTACGTCGGTATTCTATATCTATCTGCTCAAAGAAAACTTCGCCCAGATTCCGGACGAGCTCTATTACGCGGCCAAGGTGGACGCGACCTCCGACTTCAAGTATCTGTGGAAGGTCATGATTCCCATCTGCCGTCCGACACTGGTGACCATCGCGATTCTGAAGGTCATCGAGTGCTGGAACTCCTACGTCTGGCCGCGCCTGATTACGGACGATCAGAACTTCTTCCTTGTGTCCAACGGCATTCAGGAGATCCGCGAAAACGGCTTCGGCCGCGAGAACATACCGGCCATGATGGCTGCGGTCGTGGTAATCTCCGTGCCTCTGATCGTGCTGTTTTTGATCTTCCACAAGAAGATCATGGAAGGCGTTGCGAGAGGAGGCACCAAGGGATGAAAAAACTGCTGCTTGTGCTTTCGCTCCTGATGTGCCTTGTGATTTTCACCGGCTGCCACGGCTCGCGTGATCAGAGCGTGTTCGAGATTCCGTCCGTGTTCGACACCTCGCGCGACTATGAGATTTCCTTCTGGGCCAAAAACGACACCAACATGGTGCAGGTCGGCATCTACGAAAAGGCCATCGAGGACTTTCAGGCGCTGTATCCCAACATCAAGGTCAATCTTCGCCTGTACACTGACTACGGCCGTATCTACAACGACGTCATCACCAACATCGCCACCGGCACCACGCCCAATGTGTGCATCACCTACCCTGATCACATCGCCACCTATCTGACGGGCGACAACTGCGTGGTTCCGCTGGATTCCCTGTTTGACGATGCCAGGTACGGTCTGGGCGGCAGCGAAGTCCGTTTCGACGCGCCGACTGCGGAGGAGATCATTCCCAAGTTCCTTGAGGAATGCGCTTTCGACGGCCATCATTACGCGCTGCCCTACATGCGCTCCACCGAGGCCTGCTACATCAACAAGACCTTTGTGGAAAAGCTTGGCTTCACACTGCCTGAGAAGCTCACGTGGGACTTCGTTTGGGAGGTTGCCGACGCTGCCACTGCCAAGGACGCCGACGGCAACTATCTTGTCAATGGCCAGAAGGTGATGATTCCCTTCATCTACAAGTCCACCGATAACATGATGATTCAGATGCTTCGTCAGAAGAATGCGGGCTACTCCACTGCTTCCGGCGACATCCTCATCTTCAACGACACCACCAAGGAGCTGCTGGAAAACATCGCATCCCATGTGCGTCTGGGCGCATTCTCCACCTTCAAGATTTCCAGCTATCCTGCCAATTTCCTCAACGCCGGACAGTGCATCTTCGCCATCGACTCCAGCGCCGGCGCAACATGGATGGGTTCCAACGCGCCGCTCATCGATATTGCCGAGGACAAGCTGGTACAGTTTGAAACCGCCATCATGCCCATTCCTCAGTTCGACCCCGAGCATCCGCAGATGATCTCTCAGGGGCCGTCGATGTGCATCTTCAACAAGGAGGATCCGCAGGAGGTGCTTGCATCCTGGCTGTTCATGCAGTACATGCTCACCAACGACGTGCAGATCGCCTATTCCTCCACCGAAGGCTATGTGCCTGTAACCTCCAAGGCGCAGAAGAGCGCGGAGTATCAGGATTACTTAAGCCGCATCGGCGAAGACAACGACATGTACTACGACATCAAGATCAAGGCTTCCCAGCTCCTGCTTGACAACACCGAAAACACCTTCGTCACGCCCGTCTTCAATGGCTCTGCATCCCTGCGCGACGCCGCCGGACAGATGATCGAAGATGTAACAAAATCCATCCGCCGCAAGAAGGAAGTCAACGCCGAATACTTCGACAAGCTCTTTGGCGACATGACCTCTCTCTACCGCCTTAACGTGGACGGCCAAAGCGGCCTGAATGCAGGCGGAAAGGCCGATCTGGGCCCGCTGCCCTCCACCGCTGTAAGCCTGCTTTCAGCCCTTGCCGGCGCATGGGTTCTCATTGGTCTGTACCTGCTTTTCGGCGCAATCAAAAAGAAGATCAAAGCAAAGTGATTATTGATTTCCTGCATTTTTGATGTATAATGATGCTAGTACCCCGAAACACTGACTATGGAGGCGAACAAACTATGAAGAAGTTTCTGGCTCTGATGATGACCCTGATGCTGGCTGTTGGCATCGTTGGCTGCACCGTGGCTGAGGAAGCTGCTGTGAAGAGCGAAGGCGTTATGACCTATGCCGAGTACGACGCTGCTGAGATGGACGCTGAAGTTGTGATCGAGACCTACGTGCAGGCCACCCAGTCCTGGTGGGACAACAAGATCACCGCTTACACCCAGGATCAGGACGGCGCTTACTTCCTGTATGAAATGGCTTGCTCCGAAGAGGACGCTGCCAAGCTGGTTCCCGGCACCAAGATCAAGGTGACCGGTTACAAGGGTGCCTGGGCTGGCGAAATCGAAGTGATGGACGCGACCTTCGAGTTTGTCGAGGGCGGCGACACCTTCATTGCTGAGGCTCTGGACGTGACCGCGCTGCTGGGCACCGAAGAGCTGATCAAGCAC
>JAGBBE010000118.1 GCA_017938645.1 Clostridia bacterium | reverse complement strand
CACCTTGCAAAACCCTGGAAATGTACCTTCTGAACCGATTATTACGGTGACCGGAAGCGGAGAGATCACCTTGATCGTTGACATGACTATCGTGGAGCTTACTGATGTGAACGGCGAAATCACAATCGACTCTGTTCTGCAGGAAGCATATTCCGGCATGGAATCCATGAACAGCTGTATGAGTGGTAACTTTCCATCGCTGCCGCCCGGTAACAGTACGATTTCCTGGACGGGAAATGTGACATATCTGAAGGTTGAACCGAACTGGCGGTATTTCTGACGGAAAGGAGGAAGATTCGTTGATTTGTGTTTACGCACCTGATTGCACAGACTTTTCCAACAACGGTTTGGGAACAGTCAGCCCGCAGTCCTGTACTGTCACCGAAACGTTGAACGGTGAATGGGAACTGACGCTGGTGCATCCCATCGATGAATTGGGCAAGTGGCAGCGCCTGACGGAAGGATGTATCCTTCGCGCACCTGTGCCTGCAGCAATGACCCCGCAGATCAATCTGGTCACGCAGCAGTACCAGACCACTACCTATGACGTAGAAATCTACAAAGTCTCCACCAGCCGAGATCCGCTTCGTCTGCGCTCTGGCACCGGTACAAAGTATAAGATCCTGGGCAAGTACAAGAAAGGCGCGGAGGTCATTGTCATTGAGAAGACTTCGTCCTCTTGGTATGAGGTGACCTGCCCGGACGGCAAGCATGGCTACATGTCCTCCGAATACCTGACCTATGTGCGTACGGAGCAGCAGAGCACCACATCTCACGTTGGCTTTACCAACGATGTGATGGAAGCCCGCCAGCTGCGCGACCAGCCTTTCCGCATTTATCGCGTGGTACCGGAACTCAATAAGGTCACCGTTTACGCCCGCCACATCTTCTACGATCTGCTGGATAACATGCTCAAAAGCGTGAAGCCGGCATTGGATGCGGTGGGTGCTTCTGTTGTGAAGAGCATCTCGGACGGGTGCCTTTCCGAACACGACTTCACCTTCTATTCCGATCTGGAATCCACCGCCGCCGATGTGTCCTTCGAGAACATCAACCCGGTGGAGGCTCTGCTGGGTGATGACGGCCTGACCGGCAAATACGGTGCTGAGCTTGCGAGGGACTGGTTCGATGTATTCCTCGTCAGCCGGGTCGGCAGCAACAGCGATGTGCAGATCCGAGAGAAAAAGAATCTGACCGGCATCTCCTTTGATGTGGATGAAACGGATGTGGTCACGCGCATCATGCCCACGGGACAGGACGCAGACGGCAACCTTCTGTATCTGCCCGAACTGTACATCGACAGCCCGAATATCGGCGCCTACGCACATCCGAAATGGATTCACCTTGCGGTATCCGAGGCGAAGGAGGTCACCGAGGGCGACGATACCAAGAGCAAGTCCGAATGCTACACCGACATGCGCAATGCCGTGCAGGCAGAGTATGATGCCGGCTGTGATCTGCCGACTGTTACACTGAAAGTGGACTTTGTCAACTGCAAGGACACGGAAGAGTACAAGCAGTATGCGGCTCTCTCCGACATCTTCCTCGGTGACAGCATCCGGGTGATCGCACGGCGCATTGGTGTGGAAGTGACCATGCGCATGACGCAGTACACCTACGACTGCCTGACCCGCAAGTACACCAGCGTCACGCTGGGAACGGCGGCTGAGGCATTGGAAGGAACGACTGTGGCCGCGCGTCAGCTTGCTTCCGGGTCGATAAGCGGTGCGAAGCTGATGCTGAACTCCATCGGTTCCGGGCATCTGCAAAGCGGCTCCGTAGGCAGTCTTCAGATCAAGACTGCGGCAATCCAGAGCGCCCACATCAAAAACGCTTCCATCACGCAGGCACATATCGCTGAAGCGCTGATCGAAACCCTCAACGTCAATGCGCTGAACGCTGTGTCCGCCCGCATTCAGGAATTGGCTGCCGGGCAGATTACCACGGACGAACTGTACGCTTCCATCGCCATGATTTCAACCGCCCAGCTGACTACGGCGAATATCATCAACGCCAATATCGACTGGGCGCAGATCGAATCGCTGGCGGCGGATATCGCCACCATCTCCAAAGCGCAGATCACCTCCGCCAATATTGATGAAGCCAACATCGACTGGGCGGCAATTACCACGCTGTCTGCGGCGGTCGCCACAATGGTCAAAGCCGATATCGAAACCGCTGATATCGACTGGTCGCACATCAAGGATCTGGCCACCGACACCGCAATCATCACGCAGGGTACTGCCGGCGAGCTCTATATCGCAAAGCTGGCGGTGACTGAGGCGAATATGGTTTCCCTGACCGTTGGTGAGCTCGTTGTAAAAGGCTCGGACGGTCATTTTTATTCCGTCAGCGTAAACGAGGACGGCGAAGTGGTGACCACGCTCAAGCAGGTGTCCAATGATGATGTAGCCGATCTCTCTATAAACGGCGGCGAGAAGATCATCGAAGGCTCCATCACAGCTGGTACGCTGAACGTGCAGAATATCTTCGCTGACAACGCAACGATCCGCAGTCTGATCGCTGCCAACATTGATGTCGACACGCTGTTCGCCCGGGAAGCGACGCTCAATGCCATCAATGCGATGGACATCACCGGCAACACGTACCTCAAGCTGATGGTTGAAAGCAAGGCTGATAAGGATGATCTTGATGCATTGGATGAACGTGTCAGTGCTGCAGAGCTGAAAATCACCGAAGACGCTATCGTGTCTACGGTAACCAGTTCCCAGCAGTACAAGGATGATTTGGCGTCGATCTCTGTTTCTGGCGGTGGAACTGAGATGATTGTCGGCACCCAAACCACTACGACCGGAGCATGGACAGGTGTTGCCAGCTTTACCGAACTCAAGGACGGGCAGCAGATTGCATTCTGGCTTCCGTATACCAACAGCGGAAATGCTACTCTTGAGCTTACCCTTGCAGATGGCACAACAACTGGAGCAATCCCGTGCTATTACAGTCAGCAGACCCGTATCACCACACAGTATTATGCTGGCAACATCATCCGCCTTACCTACCGCGAGAACGCCAAGTACTATTCCTATACCGTTGCAAAGGGCTGGTGGGCAGATGCAAACTACAACACCGACACTTATGACAGAATCCGATTTGGCGCTGTGAAAGCAAAGGAAGCAATCACATACTTCCGACTCATTGTCGGTGACGATGAGGGCTTTTTTGTTTTGGGTGCAGGCAAATCATTCGATGTCGCAAAGCCGGTTTTGTACGCGACTAGTTCTGTTACTGCAGGGTATTCGATTACAAACGTTTATCTGGCTTACAACAACATCTCTGTCAGAAATCATATCTCCTCGTTCTCTGGTGTTCAGGGACAAGCGATATATGTAGTTGGAACGCTCAACGGTTCAACCTTCACGACTGCAACAGATTACCTGACTTGCACACAGCCGACTGAAGAAGACGGTCTGACCTATATGCTGCTGGGTATCCTAACCAGCTCTTATAGCATGACGTTATATCCGGAGCATCCGCTTTACCGCTTTGTTGATGGCGAATTCAAACCGCTGTCATACGTTGGCTATGAAGCGTTTGCAGAAGTAGAAACGCTGCGCGAAGAAACATCGACTGCGATCGAGCAAACAAATGCGGCGATAGCTTTAAAAGCCGATAAAACAGTAACAGACTCTTTGGCCTCACGCATGGTTAACGCAGAACTAAAATTGCAGCCGGACAGTTTGGCAACGTCAGTTAAATCCTCAAATGTTTTTCTCGCGGATCAGGGAAAAGAACGGAACTTCGTTCTTAATTCTCATAACCAGTGTACCTTCCAGGATTTGTACTTGATGAGTGGTTCTACCGTAACAACGAACAAAACGCAATACTATGGCACATCGGTTCAGTTGAATACCTACTGTAAGGAATATAAAGAGCTTTTTCTGAGTTTTGACATTTATCGAACTGATGTAGCCACAACGGATTCTGAGGGGCGGTATTTTGGTGTTGGTATTCGTTATTACTATTATGACGAAAACAATGTTTGGTCTAATTCTCAAGCAAAGTTTTATCTGAAAACAAGCGACTCCAGTTTCAAAAGCTCTGATACTTACTGGTACAGAATTAGTATCAACTACATTGATCTGAGGGATTACGATCCCCGTAGCATTAGTGGTATTTACATTGGCGTTGATGATCTTGAAGGTAGTACAGGAACCATCAAGGTTAGGAATGTAATGTTCCAAATAGGAAACCGCATAAGCACGTGGCGGCCTGCGCCTGACGATGCAACTGTCATGAGTAATCGGCTGACAAATGCTGAATCATCTATCACGCAGCATTCAAACCAAATTGCACTCAAGGTAAACACCTCCACCTATAATACGGAGAAGGTTTATCGTGGAGCAACTGCACCGACCACTCTGTATGCGAATATGCTCTGGCTGGATACTTCCGTCAGCCCGAACTTGCTTAAGCGCTATACAGGAAGCACATGGGTTGCAGCCGGCGCGCAGGAGGTCAAATCCAGCGGTATCTATATCGGCAGCAACAACGTGGCGATTACTACTGAGAACTTCCTTCTTCAGCTGCTTGATCCAGCGAACAACGAAAATGTTCTGATGGAAATGAGCGCTGACGGCAATGTCGGTTTTAAGGAACTGTATGCAGACGAGGTCATATCGGACTCTGTTGCTCAGGCGTATGCCGGCATGCAGTGGCTGTATGTCGATCCGTCGATTACGACGACGACAAGTCAGGAATTCCGTTCTCTTGGTGAAGCTGTTCAGACTCTTAATAACCGCTATCTCAGTAAGGATGTAACGATTTATCTGCCGTGGGGTGTTGAAACCTATGAGCCGTCCGGTGTGGTTATTCGAGGACTTTCCGGTCCTGGTAAGCTGACGATCTACGGATACAGCGACAGCAGTATTCTAAACAGTTTTATCAAGGTACAGGGCTGCTTTGCTCATGTGTGCTTTCAGAATCTGCACTTGCGGGAAAGCCGCTCTCTCAATGGTTCCAGCAGACAGCCATATCTGGTGGAAGTAACGAAGTGTCATTTCGTCGAGTTTTCGGGCTGTACGTTGGATGCCAATTCCATAACCTACGACTCCGTATATGCTCGTTCTTCGCATGTATACCTGTACAACTGTGGTTTGTACAACGCACTCCAGGGACTGGAATGCTATCTGGCAAACGGCATTGTGAAGGATTGCCGGGGTTCCTGCAGCTGGTCAATGGTTTCTTATGCGAGCTACATCATTGCCACTGGTACAGTTCCCGCAGGCAGTCGCGGCAGCGGCGAGAACGGACAGGTCTTTGCCAGCAATGTAACTACAGACTATGGCACTGCTATCCCGACCGTGACACCCGACGAGACTGGCATCATGTATGCCAGCAACACAAGATCGTGGCGAGGAAGCTGGAGAACCGACACCTACGATGTTATTCAGGGTGTCTACTCTGATAGCGGCTATTATTCCAGCCTTAACTGGCATCGAGGATGCATGTGGTTCTCTACGGCTACCAACATTCTGGCGGGGGGAACTGTCAAGAGCGCAACACTTACGCTTCACAGAAAAACCGGCTCCGGTTCAAGCAGTGCGAAGACCGTTTACCTTTGCGCAATCACCAACACCAGTGCCAGCGGAACGCCCAGCATCGCGTATAACTATGGAGCTATTGGTACCATCGGACGCGATAAACAGGTCACGTTTTCCATCCCTGTGGACGCTGTTCAGGGGCTGGCGGATGGATGGTACGGCGGCTTGTGTCTGTATGAATCGCCGTATGACTTCGGTTCTTCCACCTGGTCGAACTGTTATATGCGCATGAGTGGTATTGATACCAGTTACGAGCCTTATATCGAATGTGTATTCAGCGGCAGTACGGCTGTCGGATAAAAGAAAGGAGACTTACCAAATGAATATTGTTATTCCCCTCGATGGGCGGGTGCGTATGTGCATCCGCTCTTCTTTTGTCGCTGCGAAGCGCACGGATGTCTACCATTTCGATTTGACGGGAGACAGTTTCAGCCTCATGCAGGTGACATCAGAACAGGTTTATGTGTTTCCGGATGAGATCGAGATCACAGAGGATCAGGAACTGACGCCTGAACTGATCGCGCATTCGCTGCCGTTGGAACAGTTCATTCGTGTGTCGGCAGAGGAGGCTGTTCCTGCAGCATTGGGCCTGCTTCTGCGGCAGGCTGTTGCGGATGGCCGGGTAACTGACAAAGAGCTTCTCAGCATTCAGCCCGCTCTGGAGGGAAGACTCTGGCAGCCCGGCCTTGATGTACAGGTTGGCGACGTGTACACCTTCGGTCCTTTTCTCTGGCGCTGCATTCAGGCACACACCACTCAGGGGACTTGGACGCCCGATCTTACACCCGCACTTTGGCATAAAGTCGAGATCATTCCGGAGGACGGCATCCGGGTATGGGCAGCGGGAATCAGCTACATTGTGGGTGACGAAGTTGCCTATCCGGACGAAGACGGAACGCTGTACACCTGTCTGCAGGCACACACCTCACAGACTGGATGGGAGCCGCCTGTTGTTCCTGCACTCTGGCAGGCACAGGATGTTTCCGGAGATGAAACCGGCACAAACGATGATACCGGGCTGACGAATGATGACAATCAGACGGAAGAAGCGTAAGGCCGCAGTAGGTGCGGCTTTTGCTATATCAAAACATAGGAGGATTTCACTATGAGGGACTTTTCTATCGACATCATTTGGGCAAAGCTGCAGATGGCGATTGCTGCCGTGGGCGGCTGGCTCGGCTACTTTCTGGGAGGTATGGATGGTTTGCTGACGGCGCTTCTGATCTTCATGGCCGTGGATTACATCACCGGCCTTATGTGCGCTGTGGCAGACAAGAAGCTGTCCTCCAGCGTTGGTTTCAAGGGCATCTGCAAGAAGGTGCTCATCATCATGCTGGTGGGCGTGGCTCACATTGTCGACCTTCATGTGGTAGGTACCGGCAACGCTCTGCGCGGCGCCGTGGTGTGCTTCTACCTGTCCAATGAGGGCGTATCGCTGCTTGAGAATGCGGCACACCTCGGTCTGCCCATCCCTGAAAAGATGAAGAGCATTCTTGCTCAGCTGCACAACCGTATTGAAGACACCACGACCGACGAGGGCAACGGCGTTTGACGCCGCCCCTCATTTTTAGAATGGAGGGAATTATGAGCGAAAGAATCAATACTCCGTTTACCAATGAACACTTCGCCGCATGGTGTCTGTCCATGCTTGGTCAACCGTACTGGTACGGCACCTGCGTCTACAAGTGTACCGAAAGCCTTCGATCCCGCAAGGCAAAGCAGTACCCGTCTCACTACAAGGACAGCCGCACCTCACGCTATAAGCAGGATATCGCAAACAAGAAGGTCTGCGCTGACTGCGTGGGTCTGATCAAGGGCTATAATTGGACCAGCGGCGGCGCGGGCGTTGCTGAGTCCATCGGCACGGACAAGACCTACTCCAGCAAGTACGGCGGCAACGGCTGTCCCGACAAGTCTGCAAACGGCATGTTCACCTATGCCAAGAACAAGGGCTGCGCCTGGGGAACCATTGACACGCTGCCGGAGATCCCGGGCGTTGCGCTTCGTTCCGATGGTCATGTTGGCGTGTATGTCGGTGACGGCTATGCTGTCGAGGAACGCGGCTTTTCGTATGGATGTGTGAAGACCAAGGTGTCCTCCCGCAAGTGGACGCACTGGTTCCAGCTTCCCTTCGTTGATTATGGCGAAGCTACCTTTACTGGCGGCAGCTATGTCAAGCCCGATACCGCAGAAACCGAGTACACGCTCGGCACCCGCACACTGAAGGATGGCAGTAAGGGCACTGACGTAAAGGCCATGCAGGAATTCCTTCTGCAGCTGGAATACAATCTGCCGAAGTACGGCGCCGATGGTGAGTTCGGCTCCGAAACGGAAACGGCACTCAAGAAGTTCCAGAGCAAGGTTGGCGTCAAGGATGATGGCATCTACGGCAGCGAAACCCATCAGGCTCTGATGGACGCTGTTGCCGATGACGATGAAGGCAAGGCTGAAACCGAAAAACCCGACGCGGCCACGCCCGCTGTCAAGCAGGTGCGCATCGTGTGCGGCAGCGGCTCTGTCAACATCCGCGTGGGCAACGACACGAAGTATGGTCGCATTACCTCTGTAAAGGACGGCACGACCTTCGAGTGGGTGGCTACCGCTGAAAATGGTTGGCACGCCATCGTGGTCAACGCACAGATCGGATGGGTTTCCGGCAAGTATTCGCAGATTGCCTGATGCTTCGAATAAAAATGTACCAAAACCATACCGGGGCCGGAGCAATCCGGCCTCTTTTCTTGTATATGACGGCATTGACAAAAGGTCAGCCAGAAAGGAAATGCTTCGTGACGAACGCTGAAATGAATTACATTATCCGACACAGAAGAGCTGGGAAAGGTTGTGCAGAGATTGCCAGAACGCTGGGGCTGTCAGCTAACACGGTCAAGTCCTTCTGCCGACGAAATAGCATTGTACCAGATGAGCAAGCTTCGCCTGCCGATTCTGCTGAAACCAAATGCCTGCAGTGTGGAAAGGTTGTGATCAGAAGCCCCCACAGGAAAGCGAAGCGGTTCTGCTCTGATACATGCAGGCTTGCCTGGTGGCATTCCCACAGAGATCTGGCGAGGAATGCGCTGGAGCGCAGGTGCCGTTATTGCGGGATGGTTTTTCATTCTGTCAGAGAACAGAAATATTGCAGCAGACGGTGCTATTTTGCTGCACGATATGGAGGAACGAGCAGTGAGCGTATTGCTGACCAAAGAGCAGTTTGACCGAGAGTGCGGCTATCGAACGGCACTTTCCATTATGGGTAATCTGTATGCACAGGGTCTGCTGACGGATAAGGAATACAGGCAGATCGAACCAATTCTTGCCCGAAAATTCTCCCCGGTATGGGCTGGTTTATCCGACGTATTGAGTGATAAATCTGCTTGAAATGACTTGATAATCCGT
>JAGBBE010000117.1 GCA_017938645.1 Clostridia bacterium | reverse complement strand
CTTTCGCCTTGCGTCCGCAGGGAAAAGCAAAGACCGCATTTTCCTCTTGTAAGGGCTAATCATAGCCTGAAAATGAAGAAGAGGGCGCGTCACATGGTGCGCCCGGAAGTATGGCAAAATTGTTAGCCACGTTCCTCTTCCTTATATTCCGTACCTTATCCCTACGGGGGTCCGGGGTGTCCCCGGCGTCGGAAGGGGGTAAGGGAGTCCAGAGGGCCTAGGGGGACCGGTACGGGGGTCCCCCTGGTCCTCTGGCCCTAGCGGAGCGGGCAGAGAACCGCACGTGCTTCGGTAAAGCGCTCAACAACCTGAGCACACAACTCAAAAAACGCCCGCGCTGCGTCCAAGCGCCTCACCCCCCCAGTTCATTTTGTGCTAGTGGGGGTTTATTTTGTCTATTGGCAAAGCAGAATAAAATGAATTATAATGAGGCTATCGATTTGGGTTCGTTAATTCAATATTGTGCTAAGGAGGATACCCTGATGTATTTGCTTGAAGGTAAAACGATGAGGTATGCTGTTGACCAGAGCGCTCATTGCGTGAGCGTGTATAATAAGCTGAGCTGTCATGAGTATATGACGCTGCCCGGGCATATCTGGAAGATGATCTATGCCGTACCCGGCACCGAAACGGTGGAGGCCACGATCTGGGCGGATGATCAGAAGCCCGCGATCAGCCAGACCGAAAGCGAAATTACTGTGCATTATGATGGTTTGCTCACCGATAAGGGCAAGACGATTGATGCGAAGCTGACCATCCATCTGCAGATGAATGACGAAGGCCTGCGCGCGTTTGCCGAGATTGTCAACAATGATCCCGGCTTTAAGCTGATGGAAATCCAGCTCACGCCGGTGAGCGGATTGCGTTCTCTTAGCGGCGATCCGGAAAACGATTATATTACGTGGCCGCGCTGCATGGGCACCAAGGTGCGCAATCCCGCGTTCAATGACCTGAGCACCTACGCCGGATTCCGTAAGTATGAGCGCCATGACCAGTTCCATACCGATATGGACGGACTGTATCAGGGCTTCGGCGCGAGCATGCAGTGGTACGACTGGTATAACAAGGACGAAGGCCTGTACGTCGGTTCCGAGGATACCACCAAGCGCTGCCTGTGCCTGCACGTGGAACGCGCCACCAAGGAAAATGTGCTGCGCTTCGGTTTTGTGTATTATCCGATGATGGAGGCTGGCGAAACGTTCGTCAGCCCGTCGATGGTCATCAATCCGCACCTGGGCGACTGGCACGCCGGCGCAAGAATGTACCGCAAGTGGCTGGAGGACAGCGGCACGCTGGTCATTCCGGAGCGTCCGCAGTGGGCCAAGGACTTCACCGGCTGGCTGCGCGTGATCCTCAAACAGCATCACTGCGAGTGCAACTGGACGTTTGACGACATCCCGCGCCTGTATGATGAAACCGAGGCCGCCGGATTCAAGACCCTCTACCTGCTCGGCTGGGAAAAGGGCGGCTTTGCCCGCATGTGGCCGGATTATTATGTGGACGAGGGCGCGCTGGGCGGCATCGAAAAGCTCAAGAAGGGCATCGATTACGTGCATTCCAAGGGCGGCAAGCTGCTCATGTTCCTCTCCATCGCGCTCATCGACCACCAGAGCGAGTTCTATCAGAACGAAGGCGGCGACAAGTGCACCATCAAGTCCATCTGGAACGAGGACATTCCCTTCTCCGAAACCTATTGCGGCGAGGGTACCTACCGCAAAATCGGCAATCCTGCCATGCCCATGTTCCTCGCCTGCCCCGGCGCGCCGCTGTGGGAGGAAAAGATGAAGTGGGCCGCTGACCAGTGCCTCAGCCTTGGCTGCGACGGCGTGCTGTACGACATCGGCGCAATGAATCCCTACTTCTGCTACGCCGAGGGTCATACTCACGAAAAGCCCAGCCATTCCCACGAGGGCAAGAGCGCGCTGTACGGTCGTCTGCGCGATCATATCAAGGAGACCTGGGGCGAGGACAAGATCATCATGATGGAAAATGACTGCGATATCTACGGCATGTACATGGATATCGTGCACACCAACAACACCTGGGTCGAGCCCCGTCTGCGCACGCCCAAGGGCGCCGCTGACCTCGAAGCCGCCAAGGATGACCATCAGATGCTCGAGCTTTACCGCTACGTCATGCCTGAAGTGGTCGTCACCAACCGCGAGTGCGGCGAGGACGAAACCCATTATCTGGCCGATGCAGGCTACTCCTTCATGATGGGCCTCAAGTTTGACATGACCATCTACCGCTGCTGCGGCTCCTTCAGCGACATCCCGCGTTACACCGAGTACCTCAAGGAGCTCAACGCGCTCTACCGCGAGTACTCCAAATACCTGCTCGACGGACGCTTCGTTGACACCGACGGCATCACCTGGGACAATCCCTACGTCCACGTCAAAGCCTACCTCGCTCAGGACGGCACCATGGCCGCAACCCTCTGGAACCCCACCGCCGAGGATCAGGACGTAACCATCATCCACGACGGCAAGGAGACGAAGGTTACGGTCAAGGCCGAAAGAGCTACAGTTAACGAGATTTGACGCTCAAGGGCTTCGCCCTTGACCCGTGCACCGCTTCGCGGGGCTTGGCGGACGGAGTTTGGCCTTGCGTGAGCAGACCGCCGGTCGGCGGAGGGCCTCCCGGCTCGCTTGCGTGATCGGAGAAGCCAAACAAATCCATCAATAACAAAACCAGCGTTCCCTCAATGAAGAAGGAACGCTGGTTTTGTTAATAACGATCACACAGGCGAGCCCCGACACCCTCCGTGGAGGGGCGGTCTGAGAAGTAATCCCGAATCACCGTCCGCCATGCCCCGCGAAGCGGTGCACGGGTCAAGGGCGAAGCCCTTGAGGGCCTCAGGCCCTGCCCACGTGCCAGATCTGGTCGTTGTATTCGTTGATGGTGCGGTCGGAGGAGAAGAAGCCGGAGGTGGCGGTGTTCATGATGGCCATCTTGAGCCACTTCTCGCGGTTGAGATAGTCGTCCATGATGCGGCGGTTGGCCATGGAGTAGGAGCCGAAGTCCTTCAGAACGAAGTAGGAGTCGGCCATGGAGCCGTAGTCGCCCACCAGCAGGGTGTGGTAGAGATCCTGCATGGCAAGGGGTTCGCCCGGGAAGAGGGTTCCGTCGAGCCACTGGTTCATGGCCTTGCGGATCTCGTGGTTGTTTTCGTAGATGGACATGGGGCTGTAGCCGCCTTCGCGGTAGAGGTTTTCGACCTCGTTGGCGCGCATGCCGAAGATGTAGATGTTGTCGTTGCCGACCTGTTCGAAGATTTCCACGTTTGCGCCGTCCATGGTGCCGAGGGTCACAGCGCCGTTCATCATGAACTTCATGTTGCCGGTGCCGGAGGCTTCCTTGCCGGCGGTGGAGAGCTGCTGGGAAATCTCGGTGGCGGGAATGAGGATTTCAGCGGTGGAAACGTCGTAGTTTTCGACGAACACGACCTTGAGCATCTGACGGGCACGGGGGTGCTTTTCAATCAGAGCGGAGAGGGCGTTGATGTAGCGGATGATCTGCTTGGCGCGGGAGTAGCCGGGAGCGGCCTTGGCGCCGAAGAAGAAGATGCGCGGAGGCATGGTGAAGCTGGGATCGTCCACAATGCGGTTGTAGAGCACCTGGATGTGCAGAGCATTGAGCATCTGGCGCTTGTACTCGTGCAGACGCTTGGACTGGGTGTCAAAGATGAAGGAGGGATCAATGTCGATGCCCTGACGATCCTTGACCAGCTTGGCCAGACGTTCCTTGTTGTGCTTCTTGACGGCGTCGAACTTCTCGCGGAAGGCGGCGTCATCGGCGAAGGGAATGAGCTTCTTGAGCTCGTCAGCGTCCTTCATAAAGCCGGTGCCGATGGCCTCGGAGAGGAGGTCGGTGAGAGCCGGGTTGGAGGACAAGAGCCAGCGGCGATGGGTGATGCCGTTGGTGATGGCCTTGAACTTGTTGTTTTCAAGGGTATAGAAGTCGTGGAAGAGGCTGTCCTTGAGGATTTGGCCGTGCAGCTGGCTGACGCCGTTGACGGTCTTGGAGAAGGCAACGCAGAGGTTGGCCATGTGCACCTGACCGTAAGCGATGATGGCCATGTGGCCGATGCGCTCCCACTGGTCGGGATAGGCATTGTAGAGCTTGGCGCACAGACGGCGGTTGAGCTCTTCGAGGAGCATGTAGATGCGCGGCAGGGTGGTCTTCATCATTTCGACGGGCCACTTCTCCAGCGCCTCGGCAAGCACGGTGTGGTTGGTGTACGCCATGCAGTGATAGGTGAGGTACTGAGCCTTCTCCCAGCTGAGGCCTTCCTGGTCGACGAGCAGACGCATCATCTCAGGGATGGCGAGCGCAGGATGGGTGTCGTTGATGTGGAACATGACCTTTTCAGGCAGCAGGTCCCAATTTTCGCCGTAGAACTTCTTGAAGCGCTTGATGGCATACTGCAGCGTGGCGCTTACGAAGAAGTAGCTCTGGCGCAGGCGCAGCATCTTGCCTTCGTAGTGCTTGTCATCGGGGTAGAGCACCTTGTTGATGACTTCGGCCATCATCTTTTCTTCCATGGCCTTCATGTACTCGGCCTCGCCGAAGCGGCGCAGGTCGATGGTTTCACGGCTGCGGGCGGACCAGGTGCGCAGGGTGTTGACGCACTGGTTGTCGTAGCCGACCACGGGCATGTCGTAGGGCACGGCGTCGATCTTGTAGGAGTCTACCAGATCGAAGTGGGGGTTGCCGTACTCGTCGATGCTCTCTTCCACATGACCGTTGAACTCAACCGTTACGGTGTCCTCGGTGCGGGCGACTTCCCAGACGTTGCCGTTGAGCAGCCAGTTGTCGGGCAGCTCAACCTGCTGGCCTTCGACGATCTTCTGGCGGAACAGGCCGTACTCATAGCGGATGGTGCAGCCCATGGCAGGGATGTCGAGGGAAGCGAGGGAATCGAGGAAGCAGGCAGCCAGGCGGCCCAGACCGCCGTTGCCCAGAGCCGGGTCGGGCTCGACGGGCAGAATGGACTGCAGGTCGATGCCAAGCTCGCGCAGAGCCTGCGCATAGGCCTGTTCATTGCAGAGGTTGATGACGTTGGTGTTGAGGCTGCGGCCGAGGAGGTATTCAACGCTGAGGTAATACACCTGCTTGCGCTGAAGCTCGCGGTTGCGCATACGGGAATTCATCCACTTCTGCATAATCTGGTCGCGCACGGTGGATGCTACGGCGCGGTAAATCTGCTGCGGATTGGCTTCGGCAACGGCAAGGCCATAATAGCGCTGCAGCTTTCCTTCAATACTCTGTTTGATCGACTGAACGTCGAAATTGGTGGTAGGCATACTTTCCATCAAGCTCCTTTGAGTGGTGGTTTCCTAAGTATCATAAGACAGAACGGCTTATTATATCATGGAAATTTTGAAAGTGCAAATGTTTGCACAGCCTAAATTGTACGCAATTCAATACATTTTCCGCGTTTTTGTGGTTTTTTTTCGTACCTCCGATCAACCAAGCGAGCCGGGAGGCCCTCTGCCGACCGGCGGTCTGCTCACGCAAGGCCAAACACCGTCCGCCAACTCTGCGAAGCGGTGCACGGGTCCAGGGCGAAGCCCTGGTATTGGGGGGAGGGTTTGGGCGTATACTGAGGGTGGGTTTGTTTTGACATATGACGCGGGATGCGATACAATCACAGGGAAGTTTGATGATCGGAGGATGGCGGCATGGAAGATGGCGTCCGCACGGAGCTGCTCAAAAGGCTGAAGCTCGTGATTCCGAAAAAACAGATTTTTGAATTTGCTCCCATGAGTAAATATACCACGCTCAGGCTCGGCGGCCCGGCTGAGGTGCTTTGCGAGGTCGCCAGCGCTGAGGAGATTGCGCAGGCGCTCGCAGCGGCCAACGCGCTGGAAATTCCTGTAACGATTCTGGGCAATGGATCGAATCTGCTGGTCAGGGACGGAGGCATCCGCGGACTGGTGATTCACGTGGGCGAACTGTTCAGCGCGGTGAGCGAGCCTGTGCCGCTGCCGGACGGACGGTTTGCCATCACGGCGCAGGGCGGCGCGACGCTGACGAGGCTGGCCAACGCGGCGGCGGATCACGGACTGAGCGGCATGGAGTTTGCTGGCGGCATTCCCGGCACGGTGGGCGGCGCGGTGTTTATGAACGCGGGCGCTTACGGCGGCGAGATGAAGGACGTGGTCACGTGCGTCACAGCCATTGAGCCGGACGGACGCACGGTTGCGTATACCGGCGAGGAGATGGCGTTCGGCTACCGCAGAAGCCGTCTGAACCAGGAGGACAGGCCGGTGGCCGTGACCAGCGTCACGGTCGCGCTCAAACCGGGCGATGCAGACGTCATCCGCGCCGCAATGAGGGAGTTCAATGCCAGAAGACGCGAAAAACAGCCCATCACGCTGCCCAGCTGCGGCTCCACGTTCAAGCGGCCTGAGGGACAGTTCGCCGGAACGCTCATCGATCAGTGCGGGCTGAAGGGTCTGCGCGTCGGCGGCGCAAGCGTGTCCACGCTGCACGCGGGCTTTCTGGTCAACGACCAGCAGGGCACGGCGGCGGACTATCTGGCGCTGATCGCGCAGGTGCAGAAGATCGTGTATGAAAAAACCGGCGTGAAGCTGGAAACCGAGGTGCGCATCCTCGGCGAGGACGCGCCCGCTGTGGAAACCTGAAGACCAAATACAAATGATTTGGAGTGATAGGATGCATTTTCTGATCCTGACCGGCATGAGCGGCGCGGGCAAAACCGTGGCCATCCGCTATCTGGAAGATCTGGGCGCGCTGTGCGTGGACAATCTGCCGCCCATGATGCTGGTGCCCTTCATGGAGGCCTGCCAGAACTCCAAAAATCCGCTCATCGCCATCGCTGCCGACGTGCGCTCGGGCGAGTTCTTCGACGCCAAGGCCGTGACGAAGATGATCGACGAGGCCCGCAATGTGGGCTATACCATTGACACGGTGTTCATTGAGGCGTCGGATGAGGTGCTGGTGAACCGCTACAAGGAAAGCCGCAGGGACCATCCGCTTTCCTCCGAGGGCTATGCGCTGGAGGACGCCATCCGCGAGGAGCGCGAAAGGCTTCAGCCGCTTAAGGAAACCGCCACGCATCTCATCGACACCACCGGCCTTAAGCCGCGCGCGCTGCAAAAGCAGCTTTCCGCCATCGTGCTCAGCGCCGACGCACAGCCGTCGCTCAAGGTGGAGGTCATGTCCTTTGGCTTCAAGCGCGGCATCCCCAGGGACGCGGATCTGGTGTTTGACGTGAGGTTTCTGCCCAATCCCTTCTACATTCCGGAGCTGGGCAGGCACACGGGTCTGGACGAGGACGTGAGGACGTTCGTGATCGATCATCCCGTGACGCAGGAGTTTCTGATCCGCGTCAAGGATATGCTCACGTTCCTGTTGCCCAACTATATCACCGAGGGCAAGCACCGGCTGGTCATCGCCATCGGCTGCACCGGCGGCGCGCACAGAAGCGTGGCCATCGCCGAGCATATTTCCAAAAAGCTCACCGAGCTTGGTTACCGGGCCACGGTCAATCACCGGGATATCGCGCTGGAACAGGCGCATTGGGATACCCGCGTCGTGCCTGCGGATTCGCTGAAAAAGTAAATGAAAAAAGGATCGGATATTTCCGATCCTTTCAGACTGTCAAAGAAGCCACTTTGCCGTGTAGCAAAGTGGCTTCAATCATGTGAAAAATCGAAGAAACAAGCAAGAGCATCCACTTGTGGATGGCGAGCTTTTTCAGATTTAGCGCAGTGAATTTGAGCTTCACCCAT
>JAGBBE010000116.1 GCA_017938645.1 Clostridia bacterium | reverse complement strand
TGACGCGCCCTCTTCTTCTCTTCCATACAAAAACCCAGCGTTGCTTCAATAATGAAGAAACGCTGGGTTTTTCGATCACTCAAGCGAGCCGGGAGGCCCTCCGCCGACCGGCAGTCTGAAAAGGCAAGACGAAACTCCGTCCGCCAAGCCCTGCGCGCCCACGGCGCGCAGTCCGGGGTGCAGGGGGTCAACCCCTGCCGATCACGCAAGCGAGCCGGGAGGCCCTCCGCCGACCGGCGGTCTGAGAAGTTAATACCACCCACCGTCCGCCAAGCCCTGCGCGCCCACGGCGCGCAGTCCGGGGTTCAGGGGCACTGCCCCTGATAGATGAGGACTTTGGTGGGGCGGTCGGTGAGGTCGGGGTTCATGCGGCGTAGGGAGTCGCAGCTGACGCGGTATTTTTTGGCGATGTCCCAGAGGGTTTCGCCCGGACGGGCAAAGCAGACGATGACGCCGCCGGGGATGGCGGAGGAGGGTTGGGTGGAGGCCTGGGTGACGAGGACTTCGGGAGAGAGACGGACGTCGCTTGCGTCGAGGTGGAGGATGTATTTGATCTCCACGCGGTCGCTGGTGACGCCGGATACGTCCACGCTGCCCGGAGTGAGGATGAGGGACTCGGGAAGGCTGGGATCGCAGGCAAAAACCATGCGGAAGGGTTCCTCGGTGCGATAGGTGTGAGGCGCGGGATCATCGTCGGTCATGTAGAGAAGGGTCACGTCCATCATGCCCTCGGCCAGAAGCTTGCCCGACTGCGGTGTGAGGTCGGTGATCACCGGGGTGAGTACGGCGCGCAGAGGTGTGCGCACGGGCGGCTGACCGTCGAGCATCAGCGTGAGCTTTCCGCTTTCGGCGGTACGGATCTGACGGTATCCGGCGGCGCGCTGCATCTGCTGCACGGAGAGGGAAAGCTGGTCGCCTTCGGTGGTGTAGGCGTCCAGCAGGAGACAGACCTCCTTTTCCCGGGTGGACTGCGCGGTGAGGCCGAGCAGGACTTCTGCGCGAAGGGTGCGCTCGCCGTCCATGCCCTCCTGCGATAATACGGCTACGTCGCGCACGGAGGCGGATACGCTGAGCGCTTCGCCCATTTCGCCGCTGAGCGTGACGGTTTCTTCAAACGGGATCGAGTGCCGCGTGAGCACAACCGGACGGTTGGGCATGAGACTGGTGTGTGTGACTTCCAGATCGACCTGGCCGGATACAGAGGCGCGCCCCTCGCCGCCCATCACGTCATGCACGGTGGCGATGGCGGTGGCGTAGAGGGTGTCGGTGATCTGAAGCGGCGAGGGGAGTTCGCATTCCTCGCGGATGAGTTTGTCCTGCGAGCCTTGCGCGGCAATGCGCGGAATGCGCAGGGTTTCAGTGCGCAGCATCAATCCGTCCATGCCGCGGATGCCTGTGACCACGGAAACCGGCTCGTCCGAAAAGACGCGCGAGTGTACGCGGATGATCGCCATCAGATGCAGCCTGCCGCCCTGCGCCTGCGCGTCCACATGCTCCACCATCAGGCTCACGGGCGCGGTCATGCCGGGCAGAGCTCCGGCGATTTCGGTGGGATGGGTGAACTCAGCCGAGGCCTCCAGTGCGCTTACCTTGGTGGGATCGCCCTGCGTGTAGAGCACGTGAAAGGTTACGCGCCCGTCGGCAGTGACGCGGCTGTTTTCCACAAGGCTGCGGTCGAGCACTGCCATGGCTTCTGCGGACAGCACCGTGGTTTCTTCGCGCAGCCCGCCCGGCAGCGCCACCTCGCCTTCCACCACCGCCTGACTCAGCCCCGCGCCGATAAACCGCTGCAGGGGCAGCTCCTCCCTGAGAATTTCCGGTGTTCTGGTATCCGTTGTCATGCTTCATTCCTCCTGCAAATGGCTTTGTTAGGAAGAATATGCACACGGACACAAAAATAGCAGCCAGAGGGATTTCTCCGGCTGCAAAAATTCATTTGGTGCTGTCGATGATGCGCTTGGCAAGCACCTCGCTGATGCCATCGACCTGCATCAGTTCGTCCTTGGTGGCTTCAAAGATGGCTTTCACGCTCTTGAAATGACGGATCAGCGCCTGCTGCTTGCGCGGGCCGATGCCTTCGATGTCGGAAAGCGCGCTTTTGAGGTTCGCCTTGCCGCGCAGCGCGCGGTGATGCGTGATGCCGAAGCGATGCGCCTCGTCGCGCACGTGCTGGATGAGGTGCAGAGCGTTGGAGCGCCTGTCCAGCCGGATGGGATCGTCCGGGCGGTTGGGCAGATAGATCTCCTCAAACTTCTCCGCAAGGCCAAACATCGGAATCTCCATGCCCACGGAGTGCGTCGCATCCTGCGCAAAGGCCACCTGCTGCGGGCCGCCGTCGATGAGGATTACATCGGGGAACTTGGAGAAGCTGCCGCCGTCGGGGTCCAGTCCCTCCTCGATGCGCTGCTTTCGCTCCTCCAGCCCGTGGGTGAGCCTGCGGGTGATGACCTCGTGCATGGAGGCAAAGTCGTTCGCGCCTTCGACGGTTTTGATGCGGTAGATGCGGTAGGCTTTTTTGGCAGGCAGACCGTTTTCGAAGACGACCATCGCGGCCACGCTCTGCTGGCCCATGGTGTTGGAGATGTCGTAGCCCTCGATGCGCAGAGGCAGCGTGGGCAGATGCAGCACTTCCTTGAGCTCAAGCATCGCCTGACGCGTGCGCATGTCGCGGATGGAGGCGTTCTGCCGGTGCTTGAGGAGCGCGTCCTCGGCATTCTTGCGGGAGAGGCGGATGAGGTCAGCCTTGTCGCCGCGCTGAGGCACCGCAAGCGTCACCGCGCCGCCTTTGCGCTGACGCAGCCAGCCCTCCAGCTCCGCAGGATCGGAAACGGTTTCCACCAGAATGTTGCGCGGGATCAGATGCTCGTCGTCGTAATACTGGGTGATGAAGTTGGAGAGAATCACGCCGGGCTCCTCGTCGCCGCTGTGCTCCATGAGGAACGCGCGGCCGCCTTCCATGCGTCCGGCGCGGATGTGCGTCAGCTGCACCATCGCGTCCTGATCGTCTTTGGCCACGGCGAGGATGTCCTGCTCCACGTCGCGGGTCTGGATGGCGTGCTGCTCCTCCATGAGCTGCCTGATGTCGGCGATTTTGTCGCGCAGAAGCGCCGCCTGCTCGTATTCCATGCGCAGGGAACACTGCATCATTTCCTCGGTGAGGGATTTGAGCAGCTCGCGGCTGTCGCCGTTGAGGAAGCTGATCACGCTTTGCAGCATTTTGCCGTATTCCTCTTCGGAAATCAGTCCGGCGCACGGCGCTTTGCAGCGTCCGATCTGGTGCTGAATGCAGGGTCGGCGCGGAGACTTGAGCGGCAGATTCAGCGAACAGGTTCTCAGCGGAAAGAAGCGGCGCACCTCGTCCATGACCTGACGAACGGCAGTTGCGCCGATGTAGGGGCCGAAGTATCTGGCGCCGTCACGCTGATCCATCCTGCGCGCGAGGGTCAGGCGCGGATAGCGCTCGTTGAGGTCAATGCGCAGATAGGGATAATGCTTGTCGTCCTTGAGAAGGATGTTGTAAAACGGCTTGTGCTTCTTGATGAGGTTGCATTCGAGCGTGAGCGCCTCAAAATTGGTCTCGCACAGCATGAGATCGAAATCATCCACGCGGCTGACCATGGCCGCAACCTTGGGCGTGTGCGTTCCGTGAAAATACTGCCGCACACGGTTTTTCAGGTTGACGGCTTTGCCGACGTAGATGATTTCCCCATGCGATTTCATGATATAGCAGCCGGGGCTCTCCGGCAGCATCTTAATTTTATATTCCAGTCCAGGATTCACCGGATCCCCCCTTTTTTTTTCAGAACGATCACCCGGGCGAGCCCCGACACCCTCCGGTGCTGCGCACGGCGAAGGTACCGGTACCTTCGCTCACCGCAGGTGTGGCGGTCTGAGCATGCAAGGCGAACCAACGTCGGCCAACTCTGCGAAGCAGTGCATGGGTCAAGGGAGAAGCCCTTGTCCGGGGTGCAGGGGCACTGCCCCTGCTAGGGCTGGTAGTAGTGGATGATTTCGGATACGCGGCCGTTGGAGCCCAGACGGTACTGGAGAATCCACATGTTGCTGGCGGCGGTGTAGCAGCTGTACTCGATGACGCGGGTGCCGTCGGAGTCGATTTTGATCTGTCCGACGCGCGGATAGTCGTAGTAGAGGCCGCGCTCGCCGTTGGGCGACTGAAGCTGGCCGAAATCCTTGTAAACGGAGGTGATTTCGGATTCGGTGGAGCCGAAGCCCACGCCGCGCGGCGCGTTGCCGAGGGAACGGTTCATGGCGATGCGCACCAGCTCCCACTGGTTTCCGTCGAGGATGAAAACCGCGTAGCCCCACGGATATTCAAGATGCTGGGCGCTGTTGGGAAGGCCGAGGTAGGAGGTCTCGAGAACGCGCACGGGATCGCCGAAGGTGGACTTGAAATCCTCAATGCTGGTCTGATTGAGGATAAAGCCGGTGAAGACGTCCGTTTCGCCATAGACCTCCAGCGGATAGGGCTTGACGTCAAACTTGTAGCCGACCTCGAGAATCGAGCTCATCTTGTTGTACTGGTTGACGCAGACGGCCTTGAGCGTCACGCGGCCGGAGGGCAGCTTGATGGGCGTGCCGTCGAAAACGGGGCTGTCCATGTCGGGCGTGGAGCCGTCGATGGTGTAGTAGTAGGTGTAGTGGCTTTCGATTTCGGCGATTTCGGCCTTTTTGAGCTCCTTGGCGTTGGCGAGCTCGCCGGGACGCAGGGTGACCTCGCGCAGGGATTTGTAGGTGTTGGGCGCGAGGTTGCACTTGGGCGCGGGCGGCGAGGGGTAGTAGAACGAATAGGTTACGCTCAGCGGATCGCTCACCAGATCGCCGCTGACGCATACGGCGCGCAGGGTCACGGTGCCTTCACGCGGCTCAAAGGAGCCGTCGGTGGACAGAAGTCCTTCGTCCGGCAGGATGGCCTTGTCGTCGGTGGTGTAGTAGATGTCATAGCCCTGAGGCGAGATGAGATGCACGTCGCCGGTGAGCTTGGTAATCTCGTAGCGGCCTGCGTTGAGGTCGGTCTGAGGCGTCTTGGGAATGTAGTCCTCGCGCTCCAGACGGAAGTTTTCCTTGTCGGTGTTGTTGTAGGCGGTGCGCATCATCTCCGCTGCTTCGGGACGGCGCTCCTGCGCCTGATACATGCGGATAAGCGCGGTGTAGGCCTCGCTGCGGAAGGGGCTGACCTCAGCAGTCAGGTGCAGATAGACCTCCTCGGCCTTGTCATCCTCGGCGTTGAGCTCGTAGGCGTTGGCCAGAAGCATCAGTCCGTCGTAGTTTTCAGGATCGACCACATCGCCGATGCGGAAGGTGGTGATGGCCGTCTGCACGTCGCCGACGTCCAGATAGTCCTGTCCGGCCTGCCAGTAGTACTGCGGCTCTATGCTGCCCCATTCCTTGAGCAGCGCCTCGCGCTCGGTCTGTACCAGCGCGTCGCGGGTGTTGCGGGCAAGGGTGAAGAAGTTTTCGTTCGCAGCCAGTGCGTTCCTGCGCGCGGCGGAGAGCTGTCCGGATTCGCTGCGGCTGGTGTACACCATCAGAGCCGCGCCTGCCGCCACGACCAGAACGACGGCGATCAGGGCGATGAGCATCCAGTTGATATTGCGGCGGCGCATGCCGTTTAAGTGCGTGGGTTTGTGCTTGACGTGCGGCGCACGGCCGTAGGCGTTTACCGGCACGCCGCGCCGCGTGTCGGGACGGCTGGAACCGCTTTTGCCGTACATGGGCTGGGGTCTGCGGCGCTGGTTCTCATGCGGCGGCGCTACGGGCACAGAGGAAAGCTCATAGTCGCCGTACTCGCGCACCTTGCCCGGCTGCGAAGGCAGCGTGGGCGAAGCCGCGTTCACCCGGCCCTGACGCATGGCGCGTACGCCCGACGAGGACGTGGGCGTGGCATACTTGCCCAGATACGTGCCGCATTTGTCACAGGTGAGAGAGCCATCCGGCATGGAATGGCCGCAGTGCTGACAGATCATGGAAGGCCTCCTTCGGGGATTACACGGGATTGTTGATGGTCTGGCCGTTGATGCACAGCTCAAACCGCTGGCCGAGGAACTTCGCGGCCTTTTCGCACATCACGATGCGCGACATGTAGATGGACAGAAACTCCAGCACGCTGGAGGTGCCGTCCATGGTGAGCTCCTGACGGATGACGCCGTTGAAGCGGTCGACGACCACGCGGTTGTGCTGGATGGCGTTGTTCACGCGGTCGTGCGGGTCGGACGGATCAAAGCCGCCGGCGCGCACGCGGGACTTGTGCGCGTCCGCCTTGTCGGCAAGGGCGAGCGCCGCGCTCACAGGGCTGGAGACAAATCCGCTCTGCTCCTCGTGATTGCCCACGGCGGTGATCACGTCGATGACGTCGCGTACAGGCATGCCCATTTCCTTGAGAATCGGATACAAAAGCAAAGCGCCGCTCTGGCCGTGCTCATGACGGTTGACGGAATTGCCCACGTCGTGCACCCAGCCTGCAATCGCAGCCAAATGCACCTCGCGCTCCGGATAGCCGAGCGTTTCCAGAATGTTTCGCGCCGTATGGCTCACAAACCCCACATGGCGGGGACCGTGATCCGTGTATCCCAGCGCTTCGAGGTAGCGGTTGCCCGCCTCGATCAGCGCCTGAATGTTCTCGTTGTTTTGTACATCTTTAAGGGTGATCATTTGAACCTCCTGAAATGCCAGGCGGGCGCTTCCGTTACTGCCTCTGCAGACGGCGGAAGGCCTTGTAGGTGGGATCGTTGGACCAGTCCCTGACGGGTGCTTCGCTGCCCAGACGCTCGATGGCGGAGCGGATTTCGATGAAGTCGGAGTAGGATACGTCGTCGCCTTCGGCTACGTCGAGGAGATACTCCAGGGCACGGTCGTCGTCGAGCTTGGCCAGATAGCCGGCAAACAGACCCAGCTTGTCCTTCTGGGTGCGGAACTGCTCGAGGGCAAACTGGAATACGTCGTCGTCGCCGGGATAGTCGGCCAGAACGTCGAGGAGGGCTTCCTTGCCTTCCTTATCGGCGGCGGTGAAGGCGATCTTGGCGGGCTTGCGCACGGCTTCGCCCATCTGACGCAGGCTTTCGAGAGCGTTGTCGAGGATGTCGTCCTCGTCGTCGCGGTCCACCTGCCAGCGGATAAACTCCACCATGGGCAGGGTGGATTCGATCTGGCGAAGAAGCTCGATGGCGGTCATGCGTGCTTCGCAGGGCGCGGCTTTGTCCTTGGCAAGGTCAAGCAGCACCTGCTCATCCGCCAGCTCCTCCAGACGGTCCAGAAGCGGATCCGGCACCGGGATGCCCTCGGCCAGATACGCCTTGAGCAGATCGCACAGTTCGGCGCTGGAATCATAGCGCTCAAAATAGGTGCCGGGGGTCGCGCCGTCCAGCCACTGGGCCGGGGTGTTGAGCCAGCGCAGGTAGACGTCGGGCACTTCGTTTTCCATGTCGTCGGGACGGCGGAAGCGGGAACGGTTCTTTTCGATCCAGTCGGTGAGAACCTCGGTGAATTTGGCGTCAAAATCGATGATCTGCATTTTGTTTTCCTCCTTATTTGGTGAGGGTGCGCAGGACGGCAAGCGCCTGTGTGAGCGCCTGCAGACGTCCTCGTCCCAGACGGCTGATATCCACATGAAGAGGCTCCATGCCTCTGAGGGTGCGGTAACGGATGGCAAAAGCCATGGGCCATACGTGCAGAGGATCGGCAATCACGCGGCTGCGCTGGTTTTTGGTCATGCGGTGCACGGCCTCCATGCACCAAAGCGCAATGCCGCGGTCGCCCGCACAGAGCTTCTGCGCGCGGTGAATGCGCAGCGTAATAAGCCGCGTACGGAACGGCGCAGACCCGGCAGGTTCGCGCGTGGGGTCAATCCATGCGATGCGTCCGGCCTGCCATGCGGCATAGGGGGGCGGAACGCCCAGCGAACGAAGCGCGGATACGGCGCACAGCTTCGCGGCGGAGGGAGAGGGGTGCTGCAAAAGCACCTCGCGCATAAGCACTTCGCACTCGTCCCGGGGCAGCGTTTCGGATACGGCGTACAGAAGCCGCGCGGGCCATTCCATGGGCAGGGTCAGCAGCAGCAGGAAACGGCGGCGCAGACGAAGATCGGAGCATAATTGTCCGGCAAAAGCCTCCGGCCCGGCCTCGACGGCCTCCATAATGGGCGCAACCATGCGGTTGAGCTCGGCTGAGGAGAAAACGCCGTACCACGACAGCTCCTTCGCGGCCGCTTTCACACTTTCCGCAGAAAACGCCTGCTCCTGCATGGCGCGAACGCTGCCAAACAAAAGCTCCGACGCCACGTCGTCGGGATCGATCTCCCGGCATTGATGGATCAGGCGCGAGGCTTCCTCCAGCCTGCCCAGCCGCAGAAGACAGACGCATAGGTTGTACAGCACCGGACAGCGGTTGGGCATGCGGCGGTGCATGCGGCGAAGCATTCCCGAGGCAAGGTGCACAGCGTCCAGCTCATCGGCGCTCAGCAGCACGCTGACCATATCCGCAGGCGAGGAAGCCAGACGCGCAGCGGTGAGCAGCTCCGTGTAAGCAGGCTTTTTCAGCCCCATCTTCCATAGCGCGCCCGCAGCGGATGCACGAACCTGCGCGCTGTACGGACGGGTCGAAACCGCGTTCATCAGGTGATCAAAACACTCCGGCGAGCCGGATTTGAGATGATAAAGCGTCCATAGCAATTCGCGCTTCGCACTTTTGCCCTGATACGGCGCGCGTGAACACCGATCCAGCGCGCGCTTTGCACCTTCCATGTCGCCCTTGGCCATGTGGCGCGCGGCCAACTCAAGCAATCCGTCGTGCCTCGCCTTGCGACGGCGCGGCGGATCCTCCGAGGCCTCAAAGGTGAGATCGTAAAGCTCGCACGCATCTTCGTGCCAGGACGGCGGGAAGTCCGGCAAAGGCTGGGAAAGATAGATGTTGAGCGCGTCCAGCCCGGCATCCCTGAGCCCAAGAGACAGCATGTTCTGCCCCACAAGCCCAAGCAGAGTCTTGTTTTCCGGATTTCTCGCAAGAGCGGCAAACGCCTCGCGGCTGCTGGCTTCATAACAGCTGAGCTGGCGCAGGGTGAGCACATAGCTCACCGACGCCGCCTCGCTGCTTTGATCAGCCCGAAGGGCGTGGCGCTCCAGCACCGCCGCGCGCAGAAGATCGCCGCTCTGATGGCAGCGTTCCGCGCGCTTGAGCCAGTAACTCGCGGGGCGTTGGAAGGAATCATGTTGAAGAAAGATATTGGTCATCCAAACTCCTTATGGGAGGTTTTTGCAAAAATAAAAGGATAACGCCAAAGCCCTGAAACCCAAGGAAAACAACCGATCACACAAGCGAGCCGGGAGGCCCTCCGGCGCTGCGCACGGCGAATGTGTCGGTACATTCGCCCGCCGCAGGTACCGGCAGTCTGAAGAGGCAAGGCCCAACTCCGTCGGCCATCCCTGCGAAGCAGTCCGGGATCCAGGGGCACCGCCCCTGGTCAGCCCCTGGTTGCGGAGTTGAGGAGACGGATCAGGTCGTGCTGGGTGAATTTTTCGGTCTTTTTGCAGAAGTGGCAGGTGAGCTCCGCGCCTTCCTGCTCGTCCTGAATCATGCGGGTGAGTTCTTCAGCGCCGAGGGTGATCAGCGCCTTCTCCATGCGGGAGCGGGAGCAGTTGCAGCGGTACTCGAGGGGCTTGCGGTCGAGAACGACCATCTTCAGACCGTCGAACCACTTCGCGGCCAGAGCCTCCATGGGCTCGTAGCTCAGCTCGCGGCTGATGTCGGCCATCAGCGGGCTGCGAAGCTCCAGCTCGGAGATGATGCTGTCCGGGCAGCCGGGCAGGGTCTGCAGAAGCACGCCGCCTGCGGTGAGTACGGTTTCGCCGCTGACGAGCACGCCGAGGGACTGCAGGGTCGGGGTCTGCTCGCTTTGCACATAGTAGGTGGCAAAGTCCTCGGCAATCTCGCCGGAGAAGAGCGGCACCTGTCCGACATAGGGGTTTTTCATGCCCAGATCCTTGACCACGCTCATGCGGCCCTGATTGCCCACCGCCATGCCAACGGCCAGCTTGCCGTCGGGACGCAGGGGCATTTCGAGATTGGGCACATCTACGCAGCCGCGTACGCTTTCCTTGTCGGCAACGCAGACGATGCGGCCGATGGGTCCGCCGCCGTCAATGGTGACGGTGACGCTGGACTCGTCGCCCTTGAGCATCGCGCCGAGCATGGCGGTGCCCATGAGGCTGCGGCCCAGAGCGGCGGTGGCTACGGGACTGGTGCAGTGGATGGCGGCGGCATGCGCCACGGTGTTGGTGGCGGTCAAAAGCAGGCCGCGAACCATGCCGTCCATCAAAGTGATGTGAATCATCTGGTCCTTGTTCATCATGGAAATTCGTCCTCCGTATGGATATCAGATCTCCGTCAGGCGTTCGCCGACGGTGGAAATGGCTTCATCCTCCATGGGCTTGTGCGCGGCTACGAACCAGCGCAGCTCGTGCGGCGCGGGAGCGTGCAGCTTGCGGTCGCCAAAGACGCATACATTGGTGAAGCCCACCGCTTCGAGCAGCTCGGTGATGCGCTGGGCGGAATGCAGATACTGGCGCTGACTCTCGCCGATGCGGGTGTAGGTCTCGTCCTTCTGCCTGACAAAAATGGCAAGGTTGAGATCCACATAGCCGTGCTGACGGTTGAGCTGGTTCTGCCACAGATAGGCGATGTCCTCAGTCTCGTCACCGATGAAATGATCGCCCAAAACATTTTCGAGCTTGTAGGGGGTGCTCAGGTCAAGGAACAGTCCGCCGCCGGGACGAATCGCCACCCACGCGGCGCGGAAGAAATCCGTAAGCTCCGCCGCATCCTTGAGGTAGTTGAGGCCGTCGTTGGTGCACAGAACCGCATCCATCTGCCGGTGCAGATGCAGCGTGCGCATGTCCTGCTTGACAAACGGGATCATCGCGCCCGACCTGCGCGCCTTCTGCGAAGCTTCAAAGAGCATGTCGGGCGAGAGATCCACGCCGGTCATCTGGTAGCCCAGACGGCTCAGTGCAATGGTGATCGAGCCGGTACCGCAGGCGCATTCGCATACCTTGCCGCGGGGAACGCCGTAGCGCTCCATCAGGGTGTGATAAAACCTTGCCCAGCCCTGATAGTCCACGTCGGCCATCAGACGGTCGTATACGGATGCAAATGCGGTGTACATGACAAAACTCCTTTAGTGCTGTTGATTCCTGCTTTTGATCAGCCCGCCGATGCGGCCGGTTTCCTTGGCGGTCAGTCCCGCCCAGCCGACCTCGCGCACGCGCTCAAGCAGCCCGAGCTCTTTGGCGATTTCATACTTCAGACGCTCCTGCTGCGTCAGCTTCATCAGCGCGTTCCGCCGGGCTGTGCCGGTGAGATCCTGCATTCCGTCACCTCCTTACGGAGGCTTAGGATACCCAGTTTTCTTACAGATCAGCGGACTGGTTTTCTTCTTCGGAAGCGGCTTCTTCCTCTTCGTCCTCTTCGTTGTACAATCCGCGGCCCACCTGAGCGCCTTCGATGTTTACGTTGAGGTAACGGTCAAACACGGCGTTGGCATAGCTGGCCTGGATGAAGCGGCTGAGCGCAAAGCCCACCAGAATGTAGTAGGCGGCGTAAATCATCAGCGCGTACTGGGCGTAGGGCGTGAGGAAGCTGACGGCAAGGCAGATCATCAGCGGAATCAGCGTGATCAGCTTGATGCCGATGGTCATGGGCAGGCGGCCGATGACCATGATGATGCTGTTGCGCAGAAGACCCTTGTAATTGATCTTGTAAGTTACCATCTGCGGATAGATGTACATCAGCGCGGACATCCACACGACGCCCACCATGATGATCAGCGCCTGAGGAATGGCGTACAGAACGCTCTGGGCAGCCATCTGGCCGTAGAAGGTGATGCACACGTACATGAGCAGCGGAGCCAGACCGGTGATTGTGGAGGTGATCAGCGCGTGCTTCCAGTTCTCCTTCACCGCGTCCATGAAATCGGACAGCACGAAGGCGTGTTCGTCGCGCGCCCAGTTACGGGTGACGTAGGAGATGCCGGCGGTAAAGGGGCCGGTCACGGCCAGCGCAGGCACCAGAAGTACAAGCGTCTGCATCAGCAGCGCCTTGACGGCTTCCATAAATTCGCCATTGATCTGACGGAACGCGTCCTCGGTGATCTCACCGGCGATCATCATGGCCTGATGCTCCACCACGTTGGCAAGGCCGGAATAGGCCAGCATGACGCCGCGGCCGATAACGATGATGGCAGGAATCCATGCGATCATGTACAGAAGGTTCAGCTTGAACAGGGAAGCAAAGCGCACGCGCAGCATTTCCCAGAAAAGCTGCCAGCGTGTCGTGGGCAGATCTTCCTTGGTATAGTCGCCCTTGCCGCTCTTGCCGTAATAGAAGCGGTTCATCATCTTTCCAAACATAGGGGGTTCCTCCATTCACATAGGAATACAGAATATATTATAGCACATATATGGTGAAAAACAAATGACCATACCGTAAATTATGATGGGGCGCTTAGACGCAGCGCGGGCGTTTTTTGGTTGGGTGCTCTGTTTGTTGTGCGCCTTGCAGGCACAGGTCTTGTTCTCTGCCCGCTCCGCTAGGGCCAGAGGGTCAGGGGGGATTTCGATTTCCCCCCTTCGACCCTCTGGACTCCCGTATCCCCCTTGAAACGACCGGGGACACCCCGGACCCCCGTAGGGCAAAGATAAAAGGATATAAGAAGGAGGAACGTATCCAACATTTATGCCATAGTTCCGGGCGCACCCTGTGACGCGCCCTCTTCTTCTCTTCCATACAAAAAACCAGCGCTGCTTCATAAATTAGAAGAAACGCTGGTTTTTTTCGATCGCGCACGCGAGCCGGGAGGCCCTCCGCCGACCGGCGGTCTGAAAGGGCAAGAACAAACTCCGTCCGCCAAGCCCTGCGCGCCCGCGGCGCGCAGTCCGGGGTCCAGGGGCTCAGCCCCTGGTTAGTCGTCAAGGAGGGCGAGGTCTTCGTCTTCGAGGTCGGAGGGATCGTCCGTGCTTACGGGGGTGGTGTCGCCGGCCAGCTTGGCGGCGGCTTCGTCGCGCAGGAGCTTTTCGATCTTGTCGGCGAGGTCGGGGTTGTCGCGCAGGAACTGGCGGGCGTTTTCGCGGCCCTGACCGATGCGCTGGTCTTCGTAGGAGAACCATGCGCCGGACTTGTGGATGATGTCGCGCTCCACGGCCATGTCGAGCAGGCTTCCCCACTTGGAGATGCCTTCGCCGTAGATGATGTCGAACTCGGCGACCTTGAAGGGCGGGGCGACCTTGTTTTTGACGACCTTCACCTTGGTGCGGTTGCCGATGGGCTCGGTGCCGTTCTTCAGCTGCTCGCCGCGGCGCACGTCCAGGCGCACGGAGGCGTAGAACTTGAGGGCGCGGCCGCCGGTGGTGGTTTCGGGGTTGCCGTACATCACGCCCACCTTTTCGCGCAGCTGGTTGATGAAGATGGCCACGGCGTTGGTCTTGCTGATGACGCCGGTCAGCTTGCGCAGGGCCTGGCTCATCAGGCGGGCCTGCAGACCCACAAAGCTGTCGCCCATTTCGCCTTCGATTTCGGCGCGCGGAACGAGCGCGGCCACGGAGTCGATCACCACGATGTCCACCGCGCCGCTGCGCACGAGGGCCTCGCAGATTTCCAGCGCCTGCTCGCCGGTGTCGGGCTGGGAGATGTAGAGCTCGTCGATGTTCACGCCCAGCTTCTTGGCGTACACGGGGTCGAGGGCGTGCTCGGCGTCGATGAAGGCAGCCACGCCGCCGGCCTTCTGCGCCTCAGCCACGCAGTGCAGGGCAACAGTGGTCTTACCGGAGGATTCCGGTCCGTAAATCTCGACCACACGGCCACGGGGCAGGCCACCCACGCCCAGAGCCAGATCCAGCGACAGACTGCCGGTAGAGATGGCCTCCACCTGCATGGTGGTATTCTG